>JAFEAS010000200.1:9941-14211 GCA_018266315.1 Chloroflexi bacterium SZAS-1
TTTTTACATAACTATTTATTCATCAGTCAATGAAATAGCCACTCGTACCGCCTCAAGCACATCGGGCACGACATAATCTGCACGAGGATCTGAAATATTGACCGCATCTCCAACCAGTATTGTGGTCATTCCCAGCGCGCGTGCGGGTGGAATGTTGCTGTGCGTGTCTTCCACCAGGATAGTAGCATCGCCCGCGACGGCGAGCGCATCGAGCACGCGCTGATATGCTACCGGGTGTGGCTTGGGCGTAAAATTGGCGAAACGAATATCGAATACCTCAGTAAAGTGCGGTTCGATCCCCAGCACGCGCAATACGCGCCGTGCATATGGCTCGGGCGAATTCGTGAAGATTGCTTTCACCGCCCGTAGCTCACTCAATAAATGGTTCAGCTCGGCGTCCGACGCCAGAAACGACTCAATCGCAACATCGTGCACGTAACTCAGGTAATGGTCGGGGTCGACCGCGTAATTGCGCTGCAAGCCGTGTAACGTCGTGCCATATTCGGCATAATACTTCTTTCGCAATTGCTGCGACTCGGCCTCACTAATGCCGAGCAAGTTCATCACATATGCGTTAATACGTACATCAATGCCCTTCATCAACCCCGATGAGGCCGGGTATAGAGTGTTATCAAGGTCGAAAAGAACGGTGGAGATCGGCATACAAACCCCATTCTGCTGCGATGCCCGAATGCAGGCCATAGTATAGCCTGCCGCCCGATGTTATGCAATCGCAACAGTGCCGTGGCTATTCGTGAGCAACCAGCGGCGCGCTCTGGCCGCCCAACGCCGGGCGATCCTTCAGCCGCATGCAGCGCCGCTCAACAAGTAAGTAGAACCCATAGGCACTAAGCATCGAAATGGTTGTTGACCCAAACAGCATAAGGGCCAGGCGCGCATCACCTGACATAGGAATGTCGAGCGCGCTCAGGTTGATCAGCGCCTGAATTGGGTTGTGAATCAGGTAGAGACTATAGGAAAACGCCCCTAGACCAACCAGCAGCCGTGATTCGAGCAGGCGCTGCATCCAGGATTTGAGCTGACCGTTGCGCGCGGTGATGGTATAGCGCATCAGCAAATACGCCACAATCACACCAACCAACGGTTCAGACAGGTAATCGTGATATTCCATCCATTCCTTCTTCAGTGCCAATCCGGCAATGAGCAGTAGGGTGAGCGCGCCAGCCAGCCAGCCCCAGCTGCGCCGATTGCGCTGCGCAATCACCGCTGGTTGTTTGGTAAAGGCTACCCATGCGCCGGCCACGCCCAGTGCGAACAGCCCTAGAAACCAGGGATGGCTATGATCAAAATTGCTGCCTGCCGGTAGCAGCAAGTGCGGTAGCCAGCCAAGCACAAACACGCCTGCGAGCATTGCCAGCAGGTTAGTGCGGCGTAAAAGCGGTAACACCAGGAGTGGGAACAGGAAATAGATCTGCCATTCAATCGCCACACTCCACATTGGCCCGTCAATTTTGTACAGCCAATCGGCGCTGAAGTTGTGTACTAGCAGTAGATGCGCCACCAGCGACGCCGGTGTTACTGGCACCTTGCTGTCCCACGCGGTATTGTGGGCCACCTGCAGCAGCGGCGCTACAGCAATCATTACCAGCGCAAAGAGTAGGGCTACGTAATAGGCCGGTAAAATGCGCCAGGCACGGCGGCGCAGGTAGGGGCCAACGCCGCCTGGTATTGCGGTGGTGTGGCGCTGAGCTAAGGGCAGCATTAGGCAAAAGCCCGAGAGGACAATGAATACCGGCACAGCAAAAACGCCGTAGTTGAGCACACTCGCCAGCGCGAGCATCGGCCAGGATAGCCCTTCTGGGATGGGCGCGAGGTGCCCAGTGTAGTACACCGCATGATAGAGCACAACATACAGTGCGGCTAGCCCCCGCACACCGTCGAGAAATGCGAGGTGTGGACGCGGGGAGGCTTGAGGTGGCGCAGGCGCGCCAAGCTTGACGGTTGACTGTACAACAGAACCTTGCATCGGGCGCTCCTTGATCTCATACAGGGAGATCGACATGCCGAGCCAATGCCCGCGTGCTGCTGCGTGGCAGCGGTATATGCTCGGGTACTACTGTGTGTAACAGTGTTGCCTTGGCAAATGATATTTTGTTGAATAATCGCTAGAATTATATTTCAATTTTGTCATAATTGCGCAGGGCGAACAGTTGCTTCGCCCTGCGTATTACCTCTTATTGCCCTGGTCATTTCAGAAAATCATTCGTAAATGCCTTACTCACATCAAGATCGGTTTTCAGCAAGGCACTGTCGCGCAAGAAGGTGTGGGTCGCTTGCCAATTCTTCACATCGGTGAACCCTAGCCCCGAAGCCTTAGTCGCATCACTCTGCCAGTAGGCGATGGTTGCGACTAACACTTTGCGTTGTAAATCCTGGGTCTTCTGGTCGGCAGTTTTCAGCTCGGGAATATATGCCAGTGCGGTGTCAAAAGCGGCAGTCGGGTCGGCAATCACATCTTGCATGCCTTTGAGCGTGGCGCGCACAAACCCACGCACAATATCGGGCTGGCTTTTGATCAAGCCCTCTGATGTGATGATGCCGTCGGAGGCGAGGGGGAAGAAATCGGAAACGTTGATGACATTGAGCTTAATCCCTTGCTGCTCAAGCACCAGCGGCTCATTATTCCCATAGCCGCTAGCAACTTGTACTTTGCCCTCGCTCAATGCGGCCACCTGGGCGAAGCCAATATCTTGCACATTCAGGTCGCGCTCTTGCATCTGGTTAGCATAGAGCAGCGCTAACAGGCCGATATAGCTGGCACCAAAATGGCCGGGAATACCAACACTTTTGCCCTTCAAGTCGGCGGGGGTTTTAATATTTTGTTCGGCCTTGCTAAAAAACACTGTTGGGAACTTCTGGTTTATCGTAGCGACAGTTTGCACTGGTAGGCCATTCGCGCGCGCCAGCAAAATCGAGTCGCCGCTAGCCATACCAAATTGTACCGTGCCTTGCGCAATGCGCTGTACTACGTCGGTCTCGAAATTATAGTCGAAGGTAACGTTCAAACCCTCGGCAGCGTAGTAACCTTTCTGGTCGGCCACGTAATATTCAGCAAACTGGACATTTGGAATATAGGGCATTGCCAGCACAATTTCCTGCGAGGCTGCGGCGCTTGCGGCAGTTGGCTGGGCATTTGTGGTGGCTGGGGCGGTGGTCGGCTGTGATGCCGGGGTTTCAGCAGTGGCGTTGCCGGTTGCTGTGGGGGCGCTTTGCGTCGCTGGCGCACTGGTGGGCTGGCTGGCTGGTGTGGCTGTACCGCAGGCGGATAACAGCACGGCTAGCATCAGGGCAAACGATATTCTTCGAAACATGAACTCTCCTCAACAATCCTCGCTTCAATACACGGAACCAACAAAATTGCAGACTGCGGGTCGCGTTCATTTGCATCAACGCAATCGGCAATCTGCATCTGTGAAACATACTATGAGGACTTTCGCTTCCTTGTTTATGTGCCTGCGGCAGCACGGTACTTTTTTCGTTGTTCTTGGTGATGTTTTGCGCTCTGCGCAAACATCACCAAGAACAAGAAGAATTTGCTTGAGTAAGCGAAAGTCCTAACTATAGGGTAGCGCTATGGCTCCCAGCGCACCAGTGCACGTTCAAGCAATACGGCCATCAGGTAGAGCGAGAGCGTGAGCACTGCCAGGGTGAGCAGGGCGACGAACATCAGCGGTGTATCGAACAGGCCGCGCGAGATGTTGATCAGCGCGCCCAGGCCATCGCGTGAGCCGACGAATTCGCCAACTACGGCCCCGGTAGTGGCGAGTGCCAGCCCCGATTTCACCCCAGCGAAAATGCCAGGCAGCGCGAGTGGCAGCTCGACATGCCAGAGCATTTGGCGGCGATTGGCCCCGCTGATCTTCGCCATCTCAATCAGCTCACGAGGCACGCTACGCAGCGCAACAATTGTACTGCTAAGAATGGGGAAAAATGTAACCAAGGCAGCAACCAGCATTTTCGATTGGATATTAGCACCGACCCACAGGATGATCAGCGGGGCGATGGCTACGATTGGCACCGCCTGCGTCGCGGCCAGCTGCGGCGCGAGAATCCGTTCGAGCCGGGGCGCGTGTGCCAGCAGGTAGCCCAATGCCAGGCTTACGCTCAGCGCGAGCGCAAACCCACCCAGCGATTCTGTGAGGGTAAGCAGCGCATGGTAGCGCAAGGTGCCGCTGCTTAGCTCGGTCACCAGGCGCTGAAAGACTGCCTCGGGTGCAGGAAGAATGAACGCCGGGTAATCGCGGATGAC
>JAFEAS010000201.1:0-3199 GCA_018266315.1 Chloroflexi bacterium SZAS-1
TTGGCGCTGCCAGGGCGTGTACCCGAGCACCTGGGCACTGCCTGCGCTAGGATGCAGCAAACCCGCCAGCATTTTCAGCGTGGTGGTTTTCCCGGCGCCATTCGGCCCGAGAAACCCGACAATTTCGCCTGCACCAATTATGAAGCTCACCTGCTGCACAGCCTGGACATCGCGGTAGCGGCGACGTACAAAGCTGCGCACCGCCGCACCAAAGCCACCTTCACGCTCAGGCACCTGGTAGGTTTTGCTTAAGCCCGCCACAACAATGGGTGGCTCACCGGAGTGCGGCGTGCCGTTCTGGTGGTCGCGTCGCATAATAGCAGTACTCATTATTCATGAGAATACGTTGCGCTATTGTAGCACAAATTTGCGATTTCACTATCATTCTTTTGCCCGATGTCAGTATATCCCTGGCCTGGTTGCGGCGATCTGGCGCTATAATTCGTTCATCCAGCAGCTGCAGCCCAAAGGAGGCACCATGGCAATAGATTTTTTAACCGAGGCGCGCGCCCTCTACGACGATCTTGTAGCCACCCGCCGCGATCTGCATATGCACCCCGAGCTGGGCTTTCAGGAAGTGCGCACGGCGCGAATTGTGGCCGAGCGGTTAGGCGCGCTGGGCTACGAAATCGTAACCGGCATCGGCAAAACGGGTGTTGTTGGGCTGCTGGCGGGCGAACAGCCCGGCACCCGCACGGTGCTGCTGCGCTTCGATATGGATGCGCTGCCGATCGAGGAAGAAAATGACGTGCCCTATCGCTCGCAATCGCCGGGGGTGATGCACGCCTGCGGCCACGATGGGCATGTGGCGATCGGGCTGGGCGTGGCCGCACTACTGGCGCGCCAGCGCGCGGCATTTGGCGGCACCATCAAGCTGATGTTTCAGCCCGCTGAAGAGGGCCTGGGCGGGGCGCGCGCCATGATCGCCGATGGCGTGCTGGAAGGGCCGCATGTCGATACGGCATTAGGTTTGCATGTCTGGTCGGGCTTCGATACGGGCACGGCAGTGGTGCGCAGCGGCGCGCTGATGGCCGCCGCCGATACCTTCGAGATTGAGGTGCACGGGCGCGGCGGCCACGCGGCCCACCCCGAGCAAGCGGTTGATGCGGTGCTGGTAGCCGCGCAGATTGTGGTGGCGCTGCAAACCGTGGTGGCGCGCAACCTCAGCCCAACCGAGGCCGGGGTGGTGACGGTGGGCGTGCTCCAGGCTGGCACGGCGCACAACATTATTGCCGAGCGCGCGCGCTTGCGCGGCAGCATTCGCAGCTTCAACGAAGCGACGCGCGCCCTGCTGCATCGCCGCGTGGCCGAGCTAGCGACGGGCGTGGCAGCGGCCCATGGGGCCAGCGCCGAGGTACATATTGCTGGCTGTGTTGACCCAACGGTGAATGCGCCTGCGCCAACTGCGGCAGTGTATGCAGCGGCCAGCTCGGTGCTGGGGGCGGCAGCAATTAACACCAGCTATTGCACCACCGGCGGCGAAGATTTTTCGGCGGTGCTGGCGCAGGTGCCCGGCAACTTCTTCTTTTTGGGCGCGCGCGACGAGGCACGTGGCCTGAGCTACCCGCACCACAGCCCACGCTTCGATTTCGACGAGCGCTGTATGCCGCAGGGTGTCGCTATTCTGTGTGATGCCGCACTGCGCTGCCTGGCCGCCGAATAAGGCTACGTTTATACCACAACACAACTGAATGTTGAAAGAGGCACCGGAATGAAGGCGATTGTGTTCGATACGCCGGGCGACGCTGATGTATTGCGCTATGCAGATGTGCCCGACCCACAGCCCGCCGCCGATGAGCTACTGGTGCGCGTGCGCGCTACCGCCGTGAACCGCGCCGATATTTTGCAGCGGCGTGGCGGCTATTCCCCGCCACCGGGTGCCTCGCCCATCCTCGGGCTGGAGCTGGCCGGTGAGGTGGTGCAGCCCGCCGGTTCGTGGCAGGTGGGCGACCGGGTGATGGCGGTGGTAACGGGCGGCAGCTATGCCGAGCTGGCAGTTGTGCCTGCGGGCATGGCGATGCGAATTCCCGAACACTTGTCATTCGAGCAGGCGGCGGCCATCCCCGAGGCGTTTCTCACCGCCTACCTCAATCTGTTCACACTGGGCAGGCTGCAACCCGGCGAGAGCGTGCTGATCCACGCTGGGGCCAGCGGGGTCGGTACAGCCGCTATTCAGCTGGCGCGGGCTGCCGGGGCGCGTATATTCGCAACCGCAGGCACAGCCAGTAAGCTGGCGCTCTGCCGCGCGCTGGGGGCCGAGCTAGCAATAAACTACAAAGAAGCAGTGTTTGCCGAGCATGTGCGCGCGGCTACCGGCGACGCTGGGGTAAACCTGCTGCTCGATTTCATTGGCGCGCCCTACTGGGCGGGCAACCTGACGGCGCTGGCACCGTATGGACGGCTGGTGCTGATCGGCTTCCTGGGGGGCGCGCGAGGCCAGCTCGACCTTGGCCCAGTGCTGAGTAAATCGCTTACGGTTACTGGCACAACCTTACGCCGCACGCCGCTACCGCAGAAGGTAGCGCTTACCGAGGCATTTGCGGCCTTTGCACTGGGCCGCTTTGGCGCGGGCGAGCTGCATCCGGTGATTGATTGCAGCTTTACACTGGAACAGGCCGCCACGGCGCAGCGCTATGTTGAGGCCAATGCAAACGCGGGCAAGGTGGTGCTGCTAGTGAATGACGCTGGCGCATAACCCCCTAGCATTGTGGAAGTAAAGCAGCGGCCTGGGTACACAACAGTTCTACCTCAACCGGGCTAAAGTAGGTTGCCTGGTACGGCGCGCTCGGCTACTGCACGCCATACCAGGCAACCTACTTTAGTGAGCAAATGTGTACCGTGCTCGCTACGTCAAAATGACCAGCTGGTCGGGCTGCTGGGGAAGATCGGCCAGCGCAACCCGCGCCATAGTGAGAAAACTATTCATCCACTGATCGAGCGCGCGCAGTGCAACATCGCGGGTGCGGGTAACCTCGCGCGTGCTGGTTGCGCTCTGGCTACGCGCCACAATTTTGCTGCCAACCGTGGCTACCTGCGCCTGCACGGCTTGGAGCTGAGCCTGAGCTACCCCATATTCGGCCATTTTCGCCAGGAGTGCCGGGTTGCCAAGAAGGTTAGCATAGAACAGCTGCGCCTGCACCAGCCAGCCCGCCTGGGTACGCTTGCGCTGGCGCAAATCGAGGGCCGTGGTGGCGTTGGC
>JAFEAS010000201.1:3223-3488 GCA_018266315.1 Chloroflexi bacterium SZAS-1
CGGTTGCGGCCTGCTGCTCGCCCGCCTGCGCGCGCTGCTGCTGATACAGTGCCATGGCTTGCTGGCACAGCGCCTGCCCCTGAAGCATACGCGCGCGATCGTAGCCATAGACGTCCAGGCGCGCCTGTAGCTCTGGGGCACGCAGCACTTTCTCGATCGCAATATTGGCTGCCACGAGGCGATCCTCCATCGGTTTGGCCGCACGATACTTTTCAAGCTGGTGTTGTTTTCTTTTAGCTTGCGATGTGGTTCCGTTGGCTTGCGA
>JAFEAS010000201.1:3623-15065 GCA_018266315.1 Chloroflexi bacterium SZAS-1
TGGCTTGCGATGTCGTTCCGTTGGTTAGCACTGCCAATACTCCTTTACTGATACTTTGTTTTTGCGCTGGTCGTACAGTACGATCAGCCTACATATGGTAGTATGTGCATATACCGTTGGGCTAATGATGATGAAACGCCTTTCGTTGGGCCGATACTATTCTGCATCGGAATTGCAATAATACGCTTTTTCTGCATACCGATCATGCTATGACAGCCGTTTTCTATGTAGGGCCTTGTGAATAGCTGGAAGATTTAACGCTTATAAACCTGTTGCAGTAGCTGCAACAACTCACCTTCAGACTAAGCCCATCGACCCGATGATTAGCTTGGAGGTGACAGGATGTTTGGTAGCAAACAAAGTAAAGTTGAGCGCCTTGATGAAGAGATCCAGTTGCTGGAAGAAGAGGAATTATCGCCCGCCCAGCTTGCTGATCGACTTGGAGTACCGCGCTCAACTGTTCTGCGCGATTTACCAGCACTGGAAGAACGAGGCTTTTTACTGCAAGAAGACGAAAATGGGCGGTTAGCGTTGTCGCGGTGGTGGTAGTGGGTATCGGCAACACGACCAGAGCCATGCGTTCAAATCGGTGCTGTGCGTGTTGCCATTTTTCAAAGTCTGGCGTGATATGCTCTGGGCAGCAGGAAAGAGATTAGGAATAGAGATGAACCGTGCATTTGCCAAATCGGGGCGTATCAGTCAGGTTGAGCGCTTATTGCTCACCAGTCGCACACACCTTTCGCAAGCCGAAATTGCGCGCCGTTGCGATGTGCACCGCTCGACGATTGGACGATTGCTTCAGGATATGGTTGATAACGAAATTCCTGTGCGAATCGATGATGAAGGGCTGATCTATATTGAGCGAACCGCGTACATTAGCACGCTACGGCTCAAGCTGCACGAGGCGATGGCTGTCTTCCTGGCAGGGCGGCTACTCGCACGCTACAGCGACAAACCAAATACGCACGCCGTTGAAGCATTGAATAAGCTAGGCAGTGCGCTACGCGGCGTGATGCCTGAGCTTGGGCAGCATATCACGAGCACTTCAGCTGCGTTGCACGGACGGCTTCCCAAACAGGCTTATGAACGGCAGCGCGTGTTGGAAAAGCTCACCGAAGCCTGGGCAGCAGGCCGGAAGGTGCAGATTTGGTATCGACCACTCAACGCACATAGGACATTTCAGCACACGTTTGCGCCATACTTTCTAGAGCCATCGGGTATTGGCTATAGTACCTATGCGATTGGTTTGGCCGAGCCACCCAACAAGCTCCGCACGCGCAAGCTGGATCGTATTGAGCGGATCATCTCTACTGATGAGCCTTTCGATATACCAGCCGACTTCGACCCAAACAAGCTATTGGCTAGCGCCTGGAGCATCTGGTTTGACGAGGATGATCAGCCAACCAGGGTAAAACTACGTTTTAGCAGCCACCAGGTGATCTGTCGTGTCAATGAAACCACCTGGCATCCATCACAACATACCGAGCTAGATACCGATGGTCGCCTGATCTGGACAGCCGAAATCGACGAGCCACTAGAAATGCTGCCATGGATCAGAGGATGGGAAGGCGGGACGTGCGAGGTGCTAGAACCGCAGGCGCTACGTGAAAAGGTAGTAGGTGAAATACGACGGCAGATGCACATCTATGGAACCAGCCAAAAACCCGATATGGCTAGCCCTGATCTTGATTTGCTTGGCTCGATATTTGGAGAATGACGGGGAATAGCAATGACAAAGCTTAAGCTGCGACCTTTTCAACAACGTGTCTTTCAAGAGGTTCTGCAAGGGCGGAATGTCATTCTTCAAGCTCCAACCGGTGCAGGGAAAACCAAAGCAGCACTCGCACCATTTATCGATCAGTTGGCGAAGCACGTCGGCGATCCGTTTGCCTCTTTATATCCATTACCGATTACCTGCCGCTATGCAGTGCCACTACGGGTATTAGCTAGCCAGTTTTTTCAAGATTTTAAGTCTATTGGTCAGGCAATTGATACCCATTGGTCAACGCAGGTCGAACAAACCTACGCCAAATTCGACCAGCGACTGGTACAAATCCAAACCGGTGAGCAGCCCGACGATCCGCAGTTGGAGTCGGCACTGACGTTCTGCACAATCGACCAGTTATTAGCTAGCTTTCTTGGCATTCCCTATGGGTTAGGAACGCGGCGTGCCAATCTCAATGTCGGCGCAGTGCTTGGCTCATATCTGGTGCTGGACGAATTTCATCTTTACCCGCTGCGCGATGGCCGCGGCTCCTTTGGAGCGCGCACAACCGCCCTCGAGATGCTCCGCATGCTAAATGGCGGCGGTAAGCGGCTTGCACCATTTGTACTTATGACTGCTACTTTTTCTAGCCACTTACTTGCCGACCTGGCGAATTTGCTTGACGCTGTGATCGTTGACGTACCAGACACACCTGTGCGAGCTGGCGAACCAAGTGAGCTAGAGCAATTGAATAATGGGCGCGAACGGCGCTTTGGTGTTCAAACGGGCCCGATGCGCGCCAAGATGATTGTAGAACGACACAACGGCTGCTCGCTGGTTGTGTGTAACACCGTGTTACGTGCCCAGCAGATGTTTCTCGATCTCCAGCAGGAACTACGGCAATCGGGACAATCGACAGAGCTATTGTTACTTCACAGCCGTTTCACTGACGAGCATCGAAAGGACAAACAGCAGCGATTACAAACAGCGCTGGGAAAAGATGCCTGGAATGGCGACGAATATTACGGCCCTGACATTATCGCTGTGGCGACACAGGTTGTCGAAGTTGGTCTGGATATTTCGGTGCGAACATTGCATAGCGAGATCGCACCAGCCAGCAGCATTATTCAGCGCGCTGGACGGTGCGCGCGCTTTGCTCAGCAGCACGGGCAGGTCTATCTTTACCCGTTAGCCGAGGGCGAACGGTATGCGCCCTACGATCGAGAGCGATCGGAAGCAACTCTGGATGCATTCAGGCAATTCGATGGGCAGCAGGTCAGCTTCATAGAGGAGCAGCATATTATCGATGCCGTTCATACCAATGAAGACCGAGCCTTGCTTGAGGCATTTTATAAGAACCAAGGTCTCCTGCACGACAAGATATTCAGAGGCATGGGCCAGCACGATCGCTCAATAGCCTCGGAGCTGATTCGCTATGTCCAGCAGGTGCCGCTGCTGGTACATCCCAACCCCAACGGCATTATCACAGAACGCCCCTGGGACTGGCAAAGCTTCTCCCTTTCGCCATACTCGTTGCGGGCACGCTGGGATGACTTGCAGGAGATAGCGCAAACTGTCCGAGCGTTCGGCGACGAGCATCCGATCGCCTGGGAAGCACGGCTCGATGAAAGCGACATTAGGGGTAGTGATCATGATCAGGGAGAACGGGTGCCAGCACGCTACTTATGGGACCCGCTCAACAGTCGCGAACGCATTGCTTCTGCCTTCATCATTGCTTTATCACCCGATATCGCCACATACGATACGCAGCTTGGCTTTCGGCTCAATGATAAGCGCCTGCCATTGCCCTGGCCAGATACGCCTTTCATCAGCACAAAGCTGGATCGCGGCGGCAAAAAGAAATCTTTTGCTCCATATAGGCAAGAAACGTATGCCGAGCATATTCGCGGACTGCTCAATGCCTATTATCATTCAAGGCTACGCGACGAGCTACGCTATATTGCTAGCCGATTAGAACCAGTGCTCAATCTGCCGAATGGCAGCATCGATCGCGCTGTCCGGCTGGCGATCGCTTGCCACGATATTGGTAAGCTTGGCGAAGGCTGGCAGCGCTGGGCATACGCCTGGCAGGAACAGCTTACTCAAGCATTCGGCGAGATATATGCGCCGCAGAAGGCACCATTTGCCCACACTGATTACGACTGGAAACTTCACCGTGAACTAGAGCGCGGTTTCAAACCAGCGCGGCCATACCACGCATGCGAAGGGGCATATCTTGCCGCAGATATTATCGAAGATATTGCACATGACGAATGTATTGCGCGGGCTATAACTGCAGCAATTGCACGGCATCACGCAGCCGGATCGTCTGAGTACCAGACAATACGGCTGATTCCTGAGGCTGGTAGGTATATCGAAGAAATGCTTGATGAAGCTAGTGGTGCGGAAAGGTGGTCTGTCGATCTGTCTTCGCTGCCTGAAGCTATCAACAGAGCGGATAAGCTCGACAGCGACTCAATGACGTTACCGCGCAAACAGATTGAGCTAGAAACCTGGCTGTATTTTGTGATTGTTCGGGCATTGCGGCTAGCGGATATTCGGTCGTTCGTATTCAAATAGGAGCATTCCATGTCGCATTCTTACTACATCGACAAGCGTAGCGGCACCTCTTCGGATACGGCTCTTGCTGTCGGCTTCGCGCGCATGGTGCAAGCGTTGCTGCTTGAACTGGGCAAACCCGCCGACGATGTACGTGTTGTCGATGTCGGGCCGTGCTACCGTATCGACACGCCAGAAGCAATTGGCAATGATGCGCTAGAACAAATCACATCCTTGAATTTTATCCAGCATCTTGACACAGCTACCCAAGAAAAAGCGCTCGGTCAGCATTACGGGCATGGCTTTCCCTACGACACGCAGAGGCAAATACGCAACGAATATCGCGAGAAGCGTAAGGGATTGCCGCCCGCCGCCCGATCGCCCGACGCATACCTGAACAACGACCCAGCGCTCGCACTATTCCATGAGATGAATCCACCGCCCGATACGCTGCTACCGTTGTACCTGGTGATCAATCAGATGAAGGTGGCTTCATCGTTCAACGAGCCAGTGATCCGCTGGCGCGAGCTACCGCCCGCGCTGTTGCATCAACACATCCGTCTGCTGCTCGACCTGTTCAGCAAAACGCCGAACTCAGTAGATCAGGCAGTTATTGCCTGGAAGCAACTTACAAAAACGCATAACCTTGGCGATGCTGACATGACCATGCTTCAGGTCATTAACCCAACCACGGGCAAAGGGGCAAACCGCGCCAAGGCTAATGCGTTGACGATCGGCGGCCTGGATGAGTTCTGGATGCTGGAACTTCTCAAGTTCGCCGGGTTCTTTGCATTAGCGCATCCGCAAACAATCGCCGACTCGAAAGATCGCAAGACTTATGTGCTGCGCCCGCGCAACATCAAGCTAAGCCTGCTCGATGATCTGATGAAAACATTTCGCGAAGTATTGTGGGCCAACACGCCTGCCAAGCTCGATGTACTTGCGGTGTTGATGCTTGCACATGTGATGGTTCGGTATGAGGCGCGCGCACTGGCAAAAGAGCAAGGCAGCCAACCACGGCGTGCAGCAAAGCGCCCAGCCGACCGCATCCAGGGTTTTGACATGGCTTTTTATAAAGATATGGGCAGCGCCTTTGCGGTAATGAATATCGCAACCCTGAACCTACCGGATTGGCTGCCGCCAATTGACAGCGTCGAGCATGCCGACCGTATACGAGATGTACTCACGGAGCATACTGAGGTTATTCGTTCGATTCGCACGCGCAAAGGCGAGGAACGTACTGAAGAGTACGAACTCTTACGCCGTTACCGTGATTTTCTCTCGGGCCGTGATCTCGAAGCATTTCTTGATTTCGCCGCACTGTTCGCCACATACATCAGCCAGAAAATCGATCGTGGCGAGTATATCCGTCGTTTCAAAGTCGATTCGTTGAAGGAGCTGTTTGCAATGACACACCAGGACTTTACGCAGGTCATAAACGACAAAGGATTTCAAAACATCGCCGATGCCATTCGGCGATCGACTGTCAGCTTGCAGTATCAGAAAGGAATGGGGCAGCGCCCTCCATTCGATATCCGCTATGGATTAGCACAGGAGCTGGTACGCAGCGCAAACGACGCTAACGGCTTCGTCGCAGCACTTAGCGACTTTGTGATGCGCTATAACAACGAGACGGCCCAAACTTTTGAAACCAGTAAAGGTGACATTCGACGCAAGCGGATTACTGAAGATGATCTGGCGGCGGTTGTACGCCTGATTGGCAAGGGCTTCAAGCCAAAAACATTGGCGCAACTGCTGGTAGCATTTGGCTCGGCCAAGGCTAGCGACGACACCCCTGATACATCGGGCGCTTCGCAGCCAAACGAGGATGAGGGAGCGGGTACGGAAGAATAGCCGGACATTTATTGACTAAAGTCACAGGAGCAATAACGATGACAACCCAAACCATTGGCTCACTATCAATTAGTGCTGAAGCGATTATCGATCTCCATGCACTCAACAACGAGGGCGGTGAAGGGAACCAGATTCAGACGCGCATGGTCGAAGTCGTGTTTCGTGACCCTGATAGCGGCGAACCGCGCGTGGAAAGTGTGAATGCAATCTCTGGCGATATGTTCAAGCACATCCAGGCCGAACATCTTTACCGCTTAGTACAGGGCAATGCCACGTTGCCATTATGTGGCGGCTGCGCACGATTCAATGCTAACCGCATCTCAATCGACGAAAGCTTCCGCGCCTTTATCAACCCGGGCGATAAGAAGAACGCGCCCAACGCGGTGCAAGTGCTTGACCGGCTGCTGACGAGCTGCGTAATAGATGATATTGAAGGCAACTTAATCACCGAAGCGAAACAATCGACACCGCGTAAAAGTGTAATCGAATTTGGCTGGGTAGTTGGCAGGCCAGATGTTACGCGTACTGGTCAGTATTTTCATGTGAAATACAATCCCGAGCAGCGCATCCAGGAAGAAGACCGTTCTGGCAATCAGGGGCAGGCGATTTTTTATCGGCCAGCTAGCAGTGGAGTTTATGCATTGGTATGCCATCTTGAACTAAGCCGGATTGGCTACAATGATATCAGCCAGCGCTATGCTATCGACGAGGAACAGCAGCGCGCACGTTACACTGCACTGTTGCGCAGCGTGTTGCACACTTTTGTACGCCCAAGCGGCGCGATGCGCAGTTCACAACTACCGCACCTGGTCGATCTACGTGGTGTAGTCACCTGGAGCAGTGATGTAACACCGGCACCAACCTTTAGTGCACTTAATCCCAATTTTATCGAGCAGTGCGATCGGGTGACCAAAGCACTTACGCGTGGGCAGACCACAGCCGCGCTCAGCATGAAAACCTTCGAGAGCTTTGCTGACCTAAGCGACATTCTAGCCGGACTTGTGGCCGATAGTCGCCCATTGCGCTTCGCAGCGCGCTAGGAGCGCAGCTATGTGGGTAACCGCATATTACCACTCAACCAGCCTGTTTAGCCTGCGTCCAGCGCTGTCCACTGCTTCAGGTGCCCAATCATTGCTGGTTCCAACACCTTATGCCATTAAGATGGCGCTGGTAGATGTGGCTATCCGTTGTTATGGCGTTGGCAGCGGCGAACAATGGTGGCCTGCAATTCGTGATCTTGAGATTGCGCTAGATTTGCCAGATCGTTTAGTTGTCAATAAGACTTTTATTAAAATTCAGCGTCCCACACGTGTAACCAAGAGCAATCCTGAAGAAGTAGAAGCGGCCAAGGCTACTGGTGTGTATCCAATGGGGCCAACAATCGCCTTCCGCGAGTTTGTGCAATTCGATGGTGCATTAGGTATTGCGTTGCGAAGCAATGAGCTGGTTGATATACCTACTGCTGAATTGCTGACGCTCATTAATTATGTTGGTAAACGTGGTAGCTTCTTCCAGCTCCAGCAGCCACCAGAACAGCAGGAAGAGCTAAATCAACGCTACATCATCCTTACCCAGCCAGCTGAAAGTTTTCCTGCGAACGGAACACTGCAAGTACTCGACGATTGCGGCGATAAATTAACCTGGGAGCAGGTTAATGTTTTCACGAGTAAACCCATAAGCTTGAATATCCATGAGCGCGTGCTACGAACGGTAGTGCTGCCTTATAAGCTCCAACGAAGCAGCTATCGCTATACACTTTATACAAGGCTTATCGAATAACCCATACCCTATACGCCGCACATTGGGCAACCCGGCCAGTGCAAGTATTTGTAGACTTGGCGCGGTAATGGGGCACAACCTTATGTTTTAGGCGCGGCACCCGTGTGGGCATCGCAGCATATATCCAGCTGTTGGCTTGGCAACGCACAAGAATAGACGCCTGCGTGGCTACGATGACAGCCACCGTAATACGCTCATGCGCTGCATGAAACGAAAGGTCTACCCTATGACCCTCACGTCGCACCACCTCGAGCTGAGCGCCACCGCCACCACGCCGCTGGCGCTTGATGACCAGGCTGGCTCGGCGATACGCGGCGCGGTGGTGGGTGGGCTGTTGGAACAGTTTTGCACCAACAAAGATGCTCCCTCCTGCGCCGCCTGCCCATTCAGCGCGCCTGGCATCAACCAGCACCCGCTATGCGCGGTGGCGGCGCTGATCGCGCCAATGCGCGAGGAAGGCGAACCTGGCGGCACGCAGCGCCCGCGCCCATATGTCATCCGCCCGCCATTGGCGGACAGCGCGCGCACCTACGCCCCCGGCGAAACGCTGACCTTTGGCCTGACGCTATTGGGGCCTACGGCGCAGCTGTTCCCATACATCTTTATGGCCGCGCAAGCGATCGAGCGGAATGGGCTGGGGCGGCGCATGGCGGCGAATAACGGGCGGCGCGGTGGGCTGCATATTATGGCGATTTCGGCAGTGCATATGTTGCGCGACGAGCGCCAGCTGCTGTACCAGCGCGGCCATCAGCAGGTACAGGCACCAGGGCTGCCAGTAACGCCCGAAGATGTGCGCGCGGCGGCGGCGGCGCTGCCAAGCGAGCGCCTGACGCTGCACTTTCATACACCGCTGCGCCTGGTTGAAGACAAGCGGCTAGTACACCGCTTTGAGCCACGGCCATTTTTCGCCCGGCTAGCGCGGCGGCTCGATGAGCTGGCCCGCGCATATGGCGGCGGTCAGCCAATTAGCGATTACCTGGCGCTGCCCGACTATATCACGCGCATCCAGGTTGCCGCCGACGAAACCCGCTGGATCGATGTGGTGAGCTACTCGGCACGCACGCGCAGCAGCACGCCGATCGGCGGTCTGGTTGGCAGCGTGACGCTGGCGGGCGAGCTGGCCCCGCTAAGCGAGCTGCTGGTGTGGGGCAGCCTGCTGCACGTTGGCAAAAATGCGGTGAAGGGCGATGGCTGGTATAGCATTGGCACCGGCTCGCCCGGCGAAGGAGCGCACGATGCACTTGATCGTTGAAACACGCGGCGCATTTGTGGCCAAGCACCAGGGCCGTTTGCGCGTTGAACAGGGGAAGCAGCGCCTGGCCGAGGTGCCGATTATGCACCTTGAGCAAGTGCTGATTGTGAGTAACGGCGTGGGCTTGAGCAGCGACGTGGTGCGGGTGTGCTGCGAAGAAGGCATTCCCATCCACTTCCTTAACGGCAATACCGGCGACGACTATGGCACGCTGTTCCCCAGTGCCCTGAGCGGCATGGCGCTTACCAAGCGCGCCCAGCTGCGCGCTTACGAAGATGCGCGCGGTGTGCAGCTGGCGCACGCCTTCACCAGCGGCAAAATTCAAAGCCAGGCGAATATGCTACGCTACGCCGCAAAATACCGTAAGGATGCCGACCCGGAGCTGCACGCCGCGCTGATGCAGGCCGCCACCGAAGTGCTCGACCCGCTGCCCGCGCTGGGGCGGATTGGTGCCAGGCCGGGGCCGATCGACGAGGGCATACGCGCGGCGCTGATGGGCGGCGAGGGTCGCGCGGCGGCGCGCTACTGGCAGGCGGTGGCCCAGCTTATTCCTGCCGAGCTGGGCTGGCCGGGCCGCGAAACCCAGGGCGCAACCGACCGCTTTAACCAGGCGCTGAACTATGGCTACGCGGTGCTGCGCTCGCAAGTGCGCGTGGCACTGCTGCTGGCCGGGCTTGAGCCAAATGCCGGGTTTCTGCACGCCGACCGGCCGGGCAAGCCCAGCCTGACGCTCGACCTGATTGAGGAATTCCGCCAGGCGGTGGTCGATCGCACGCTGATTGGGCAGGTCAATCGCGGCTTCGCGATTGGGCACGACGAGGATGGGCGGCTGGATGCGGCCTCGCGCAAGCGGATTGCCGAAAAGGTGCTCGAACGCATGGAATCGACCGAACCATACGAGGGCAAGCGCCAGCCATTGCGCCATATTCTGCAATGCCAGGCGCGCCATATTGCCACGTTTGTGCGCGGCGAGCGGGCCGAATATACACCGTTTGTGATGGGCTGGTAGGCGGGCGGCAGTTTGGCAGCGGCAAGAGGCTGTTCTGCTTCATCCTTCGCCCTTCATCCTTCGTCATTCATCCTTTATGACAACCCGAGGGCTGGCGATGCAATGCCTGGTGATTTACGATATTCCCAACGACCGCGCGCGCCAGAAGGTGGCCGACGCCTGCCTTGATTATGGGTTGCAGCGCGTGCAGTTTAGCGCCTTCACCGGCGACCTGACCCGCGCCCAGCAGCGCGCCCTGTTTGTTGAGCTGCAGCACCGGCTGGGCCGCCGCGATGGCAATGTGCAGCTTTTCGCGCTCGACGAGGCATGCTGGCGCGGGCGGCGCATTATTCAGCAAGAGGGCCGCGATGCCTGAATTTGCCGAAGTGCCAGCCGCCGAGCAGCTGCTGTTTGAAGTAACTGACCTGAAGCAGTGGGTATACTGCCCACGCGTGCTGTTTTACCGCTATTGCGCGCCCGAGCTGCGCCCGCTCACCGATTTAATGCGCGCAGGCATTCGCAGCCATGCCGACGAAACCGGGCGCGAGGAGCGGCGCTCGCTGCGCAGCTATGGGCTAGAGGCAGGCGAGCGCGCCTTCGATATTGGGCTGCGTTCGGCGGCGCTGGGGCTACGCGGGCGGCTCGATCTTGCGATAGCGGTGCCTAGCCGCAGCCAGGCTACCGAGGCAATTGTGGTGGAATATAAAGATAGCGAACGGCCAGCCGGGCCGCATTTCAAGCTTCAGCTCGCGGCCTATGCGCTGCTGCTCGAAGCGACCTGGAGTATCCCGGTGCGGCGCGGCTTCTTCTACTCGATTCCGCTACGGCAGTCCGAGCCACTCGCAATCACGCCGCGCTTGCGGGCGCAGGTGGGCCAGGCGGTAACAGCGATGCAGGCAATGGTACACGGCGAGCGCATGCCGGGAGCGCCAACCAGCCGAAGGCCGTGTATTGCCTGCGAATTCAGGCGGTTTTGCAACGATGTGGTATGAAACAGCGAGAAAACCGGCTGCTACGCGCGTTCGTTCGCAACTTGCCCACGCAGGCAGGTGTATAGGGCGGCTACGGCGCTGCCGAAATAGTGGCGCGGGCGCGTTTTGTGCGGCCCAATGCGGTATGCGCGCGTTCGCAAATTGGCGGGGTTTTGGCGCAAAAACCGAGTTGCGAATCGGCGGGCCTGGTGATATGCTTGCAAGCAGCAAGCGGCGGCACAGGCGGGCCGCTGCGCGACGAAAGCGGCCATATTTGGCCCAAACGATGCCTGCAATACGCAATACCGCCTGGGTTCATTCGTCCTTCGGCTCA
>JAFEAS010000202.1 GCA_018266315.1 Chloroflexi bacterium SZAS-1
GCGAATAGAAGCATGCGTGCGGCCCATAGCATAGGTTTCAAGCGTATTGGAAAGCGAAAACAAGAACATCAGCACCGCGCCTTCACGCGGCTCACCGATCGCCGCCGCCCCGAGCGCAGCAATAATCATCAGGAAGTTTACATCGAACTGGCGCTCTTTCAGCGTCTGCCAGGCATCTTGAATGCTGTAGTAACCGCCCGAGGCATAGGCGATTGCGTACAACACCCACGACACAACTGGCGGTAAACCGAGCGCTTCGATGCCACTGATCCAGCCAAGAATTGTCGCTACCAGGCATGTGACGGTCAGGCGAATCATCCAGGGAAGCTGGGCAATTTCCGCCTCTTCATTAGTAAGCTGTAGCATACCGGCTGGCTGCGCGAGCTGGGTGGTCGCTTCATTCAGCGCAAGCGAATTGTCTGACAGGGCCATGTATTCAACCTACCTTTCGCGATATTCGTAGTGTCTAATAAGGTGATGTTGTAGATCATATCGCCGGGTATTAGCATCTACTAAGAATCATTCTAAATCCCAAAAGCACAATATTACAGCAAAGTGTAACGTAACGTACCCTGCTGAACGCAAAACGAAAGATGTAGTGGCACCGGGTAAAGAAGCCGCTACAGTTTAGCCGAACATGCTGGGCATAACCCATACACAATGACGCCATCCTGCGGGGCAAGCTGGTAACTACTACGCGCGCTCACCAAACCTAACAGCGCTTCCAGGGTATCGGTATGAACATCAGCAATTGTGCCACAGCGCGTGCAAACCACATTGACATGCGGATGTACGCATAAATCATAATGGGTATGATTTTCACCAACAATATCGAGGGCGCGAATAAGCTGCAATTCTTCGAGCGCGCTCAGGGTATTATAGACAGTGGCCTGGCTCATTGCAGGATGCTGACCCTGAAGGTGTTGCCAGATTTCAGCGGCTGTAGGGTGCCCATTGTGCGCCAACAGCGCTTCACACACAGCAATACGCTGAGAAGTAACGCGCTTGCCAGCCTCTTCGAGCTTCGCAAGCAAGCTATTCAGTTGTGGTTTCGCTGGTTCCACATCCATTCCTTATGCCAGTTATTTATAATCATTCTAACATGATATAGTGCAATGTCAACCCCGCCTCAAATGCTCAGGCGCACCAACACCAAGTACAGGCCCACCTGGCCGCTTTTGCGAGCAAATCATAATGCACAATGGTTGACGCCCCTATGTGACCGTGCTACCATCCATACCATATATCGCTGTGCCACACACAGCACAGCAGATGGAGCGCACCAAACGTTATGACACAGGTCATTTTGATCTTCCTCACCGCCCTGATATTCTCAATTGTAAGCACCCCGATTGCCCGGCGGATTGCCCTGGCAGTTGGCGTTGTGGATGCCCCGGCAGCGCGTAAGGTGCATACCGACCCGGTGCCACTGCTCGGTGGCGCAGCTATTTATGTCGCCTTTATGGTTGGCCTGATAGTGCTGGGCGACCGTGCGTATATTCGCGAGCTGATTGGTATTATGCTAGGCGCGACGTTGGTATCGCTCTTTGGCCTGGCCGATGACCATTGGGGGTTACACGCCTACCTGAAGCTGGGTGGGCAGCTGCTGGCAGGCATTATCTTGCTGCTGGGCGGCACCCAGGTCAACCTGTTCCCGCATCATCCCTGGGTGAACTGGGCCATTACCCTGCTCTGGGTGGTTGGCATGACCAACGCGCTGAATTTGCTCGACAATATGGATGGCCTCTCGGGCGGAGTAACAACCGTCGCTGCGGCGTTTTTCATTCTACTGGCAGCGATGGGCAACCCACCGCAGATATTAGTTGGCGCCATGGCTGCGGCTCTGGTTGGTGCCTGCGTTGGGTTCCTGCGCTACAACCTGAACCCGGCCACGATCTTCATGGGCGATACCGGCAGCCTGTTTCTTGGCTTTGTGCTCGCTGCCTTGGGCATTAAGCTGCGCTTCCCAAATAATGTACCCTGGACGACATGGCTCGTGCCGATTTGCGTGCTGGCACTGCCGATTTTTGATACAACGCTGGTGTTCGTTTCGCGCTTACGACGCGGCAAAAACCCACTTACAACGCCGGGGAAAGACCACCTTTCGCACCGCCTGGTGGCGCTGGGATTGACCCGCCGTGAGGCAGTGTTAACCTGCTACCTGATTGGCGGCGCGTGCGGCATGGTTGCGATCTATATTGCGCAATCGCGCTTCCCGAATGGCTATGTCGCCGCCGGTCTGCTCGGGTTGGCCGCAGTTACGAGCATCATCTGGCTCGAACGACGCTGCCCGGCGGGTATTCCGCGCACATAATCTCACCCACATGCACGAAGCGCCGACGATACTGCCCAACTGGCTGGCACAGCGCGCGGCTAGCGCGCCCGAGCGGCTGGCATTGCAATGTGAAGGGCAGGAATGGAGCTTCCGCGCGCTCGATGCCTGGGCGACTGCGACGGCCCAGCAGCTTGCGGCGGCGGGCGCGCAGCCGGGCGAACGCATGGCGTTGCTGCTCAACAATCGGCCCGAGTACGTTGCCCTGATTCATGCTGCGCCGCGCCTGGGTATCTCGTTCGTGCCACTCAACACGCGGTTGGCTGCACCCGAGCTAGCCTGGCAGCTTCACGATTCCGGGTCGAAGCTCCTGATCTACGACGAAACCACTGCCGCGCTTGCCACCGTCACGCTTGCGGCCATGGCCGAAGCGCCGCGCGCCCTAATGCTCGGTGATCTGGCGGCACAGCCCAGGAATGCGACCAAACTGCAAGACACCATCAACCTCGATGATATTTTCACGATCATCTACACCTCAGGCACAACCGGCCGACCCAAGGGCGCAATGCTGACCTACGGCAACTACTGGTGGAGCGCGGTTGGCTCAGCCTTGAACCTGGGCACTCACACAACCGATCGCTGGCTGGCAGTGCTGCCGCTGTTCCACGTCGGCGGGTTGTCGATCGCAATTCGGGCGGCGATATATGGCATCCCTATGCTACTGCACCGCACCTTTGACGCCGCTGCCGTAAACCGCGCGCTCGACACCGACGGCGTGACGATTGCCTCGGTGGTGAGCACAATGGTGCAGCGCATGCTGGCAGCCCGCGGCCCGCAACCTTACCCACCTGCGCTGCGCTGCCTGCTACTAGGCGGCGGCCCGGCCTCGCGTCCGCTGCTCGAAGCCTGCGCCCGGCTGGGCGTGCCCGTGGCGCAAACCTACGGCATGACCGAAACCGCCTCGCAAGTGGCGACGCTTGCCCCTGCCGATGCCCTGCGCAAGCTCGGCTCAGCAGGTATGCCGCTTCTACCAACGACTCTGCGCATCGAGCAGGATGGGGCTGAAGCTGGCCCCGGCGAGATTGGCGAGATTGTGGTACGCGGCCCGACAGTGATGCGCGGCTATATCAACCGCCCCGAGGCCACGGCTGAGGTGCTGCGCGACGGCTGGCTCCACACTGGCGATTTGGGTTACCGCGATGCTGAAGGATTTCTGTTTGTGGTGAGTCGCCGTACCGACCTGATTATATCGGGTGGCGAGAATATTTACCCCGCCGAGATCGAGGCGGTGCTATTAGCTCACCCGGCGGTGGCCGAGGCTGCCGCGCTAGGCATTGCCGATGCACAGTGGGGCCAGGTGCCTGCCGCTGCGGTGGTGTTACACGCGGGCGCAACTGCTACCTCGGCAGAACTTGTCGCCTACTGTCGCACCCAGCTTGCCAGCTACAAAGCCCCGCGCCATATTCGCCTGCTGAGTGAATTACCACGCAACGCCGCTGGCAAGGTTGTGCGCGCCGAGCTACAGGCGCTGTTCGTAGCCTAATATAGCGTGCAGCGTGCCTACCGAATAGCTCCGCAGCGAGCTATCAGCCATCGTACAAATATCTTCCCTACCGACTGATGGTGCCATTGTGTGCGTTTCGCTTACGTGTGTCAGGAGAATCACGTTGACACCACCTCTCAATACTATTATAGAACCGCTCATCGGGCTGCCGTGTTGGCATGTTCAATGGGATGTAAACATAAACCTGGCAATGAACTTTGGAGAACCATCGCTCTCAATCCGCGAGCCGAAACAAATACAAACAGATTCATCACGGCTTAGGGAAGTCTTCAGCTACCGAGATATCACGATACGTGGCGAATGGTTCCTGTGGATTCTGCAATCGTACTGGAAGCTCACGCTTCGCGAAGGTACAAGCACTACTATTCGCTCAGGTCAGCGCCAGATGCAGCAAGCGCTCGCGCGCTTGGATGGGCAGCGCTTGCTCGGTGTGATGATTATGCCGATAACCGGCCACACAACCTTATCGTTCGATCTTGGAGCGCAACTGACGCTACGACGTCAACTTAAAAAACTCGAAGATATGTGGATACTCTATACACCAGAAGCGTATGCACTCACAATGCGCAGTGATGGGCATGTAAGTTATCAGCCCATTGATCAAGATGAGCAATGGCATCCAATCGAACAGAGGACAGTTATATCAACATAAATGGCAAAACTCTGTTGTCCAATTAGCGTTAGTTAACCGTTTCTCCCTCAGCAGTAAAACCCTTGGTGCCAGATGAGCTACCTCAATCCTGCCCTACGCCTCGATCCTTACGCAGTTGGTTATTATTACTGCCGATAGTATGTCTAAACATTCATTTTTCCGAATAACTAAAACCGTATCATTCTGCGTTTGTATAGGAAAGCAGAGAAATATCCATTCAAAGTGAGGAAAAATGAAATCGTTGTTTGGGTATATGTATTTCGGCGCTTTTACCATCTTCAGCGCGCCGTTTCGCTGGAACCGCAAAGCTCAGCCACACGCGCCAATGGATGCAGCAACCTATGCC
>JAFEAS010000203.1:0-9731 GCA_018266315.1 Chloroflexi bacterium SZAS-1
CTGCAATGCGGCTTCTGCACGCCCGGCATGATCATGACCGCCAAGGCGCTGCTGGCGCACAACCCCAACCCTAGCGAAGACGAGATTCGCCACGCGATTTCGGGCAACCTGTGCCGCTGCACCGGCTATGTCAAAATTGTTGAGGCCATCCAGTACGCGGCGGCCAAGCTGCGTGAACAGCCCGAGGAGGTGCCCGCATGAGCGACAACCCGATGCGCAACCTCGACCTGAGTAGCGCGCGCCAGCTCGACGACCGCTTCGAGCATCATACGCCTAAACCGGCAGGTACCTCGGCTACGGTCGAAACTACCCACGATGTACGTGTGACGACCCCGGCAAATGTGTGCGGCATGGGCCACCGCATGAAGCGCAAAGAAGACCCGCGATTCATCCAGGGGCGCGGCAACTATGTAGACGACGTGAAGCTGCCGGGGATGCTGTACATGGACATTGTGCGCAGCCCCTACGCCCACGCCAAGATCAAGAAGATCGATGCCAGCGCGGCGCTGAAAATTCCCGGCGTGCTGGCCGTAATCACCGGCGAAGACCTGAAGAAGGCGGGCAACCTGCACTGGATGCCCACGCTCATGTCGGACACGCAGATGGTGCTGCCGATCGAAAAAGTGGTGTACTACGCGCAAGAAGTATGCGTGGTCATCGCCACCGACCGCTACACCGCCGCCGATGCCATCCAGCATATCGATGTTGAGTACGAGCCGCTGCCGCCGGTGGTCAACCCCTTCGAGGCACTCAAAGACGAGGTGATCGTTCGCGACGACAAGGCCGAAAAGACTAACCACATCTGGCACTGGGAAGCAGGCGACAAAGACGCGACCGACCAGGTGTTCGCCAACGCTGCCAAAGTCATCGAGCAATACATGCACATCCCGCGCATCCACGTCGCCTCGATCGAAACCTGTGGCATGGTCGCCGATTTCAATAAGGTCACCGGCAAGCTGCGCATTTACATGACCTCGCAGGCGCCACACGCCCACCGCACGGTGTTCGCACTGGTAAGCGGCATCCCCGAGCAAAAGATTCAAATCATTTCGCCCGACATCGGCGGCGGCTTCGGCGGCAAGGTGCCAGTGTACCCTGGCTATGTCTGCTGCGCGGTCGCCAGCATTGTAACGGGCAGGCCCGTGAAATGGATTGAAGACCGCAGCGAGAACCTACAGGCCGACTCATTCGCGCGCGACTACCATATCACCGCGCAGATGGCCGCCGACGCCGACGGCAAAATCACCGGGCTGCGCGTCAAGACACTGGCCGACAACGGCGCTGCCGACGCCGCCGCCAACCCAAGCAAGTTCCCAGCCGGGCTTTACTCAATCTGCACCGGCTCCTACGACTTAAAAGCCGCACACGTGGCCGTAGACGGCGTGTATACCACCAAGCCGCCAGGTGGCGTGGCCTACCGCTGCTCGTTCCGCGTGACCGAGGCCGTGCATATGATCGAGCGCATGACCGACATCATGGCGCACGATCTGGGCGAAGACCCGGCCGCATTCCGCATGAAGAACTTCATCAAGCCCGAGCAATTTCCCTACAAATCGCCCACCGGCTGGGAATACGACAGCGGCAACTATGGCGCGGCGCTCAAGGTCGCGATGGACATCCTAGGCTATGACGAGCTGCGCAAGGAGCAGGCCGAGAAGCGCGCGCGCGGCGAGCTCATGGGCATCGGCATTTCCAGCTTCACCGAGGTGGTTGGCGCTGGCCCCTCACGCGATTACGACATCCTGGGCATTAAAATGTTCGACTCGGCGGAGATTCGCATTCACCCGACCGGCAAAGCGATTGCGCGTTTCGGCACCAAATCGCAGGGCCAGGGCCACGAAACTACCTACGCGCAGATCGTTGCCGAAGAGCTTGGGCTGCCTGCCAGCGATATTGAGGTGGAAGAAGGCGACACCGATACCGCGCCCTACGGCCTGGGCACCTATGCCAGCCGCTCGACGCCCACGGCAGGTGCAGCGGCGGCGATGGCCGCGCGCAAAATCCGCGCCAAGGCTCGCAAAATTGCGGCCTACCTGCTCGAAGTCGGCGAAGATGACCTGGAATGGAATATCGACCGCTGGCAGGTGAAAGGCTCGCCCGAGCAGGCCAAGACGATTCAGGACATCGCCTTTGCCGCGTACACCAACCACCCGCCGGGGATGGAGGCGGGCCTGGAGGCCACCGACTACTACGACCCGCCAAACCTGACGTTCCCGTTCGGCTCGTACATCGCCGTGGTCGATATCGATTCTGGCACAGGCGAGGTAAAGGTGCGGCGCTTTGCGGCGGTGGACGACTGCGGCAATATCATCAACCCGCTGGTGGTGGAAGGCCAGGTTCACGGCGGCCTGACGATGGGGCTTGCGCCCGCGCTGTTTGAGGAGATCGTCTACGACGAGAATGGCGTCAACCTGACGGGCACCTTCTCGGATTACCTGCTGCCGACTGCGGTCGAAACGCCGAAGTGGGAGCTGGGTAAGACGATCACACCCTCGCCGCACCACCCGATTGGCGCGAAGGGCGTAGGCGAATCGCCAACGGTGGGCGCGCCGCCCGCGATTGCCAACGCCGTGGTCGATGCGCTATGGCACCTGGGCGTGCGCCACATCGACATCCCGATCACTCCGCAGAAGGTGTGGAAGATCCTGCGCGATCACGGCGTAACCGACTAGCTTTATCTTTTACCACCGAGGCACAACGGACGCCGAGAAATATGTTTCCCGCTGTGACCGCTGTGTCTCGGTGATGAACAAACTGGTGGTTGTATGGTTGATACTTTCTTTACTCAGGCAGCTGAGCTGAGCGCACAGGGCATACCCTTCGCAACCGCCACCGTGGTGCGCGCCGAGCGGCCCACCTCGGGCAAGCCCGGCGATAAGGCGATCATCACGGCGGACGGCACAATGTATGGCTGGATTGGCGGCAGCTGTGCACAACCAACCGTCATTCGCGAGGCGCTGGCGGCGTTGCGCAGCGACGAAAGCCGCTTCGTGCGGCTCTCGCCCGACCCGGCGAACCAGCCGCCGCGCGACGGGCTGATCGATGTGCCCATGACCTGCTTTAGCGGTGGGACGATGGAAATATATATTGAGCCGCAGCCCCCGCAGCCGCGCCTGATTATTATAGGTGGGCTGCCGGTGGCGCGTGCGCTGGCCGAGCTAGCCCAGGCAATGAGCTACCGCACGATCGTGGTTGATCCTGGGCACAGCGGCGCGCCGCCGCCATATGCCGACGCGCTGCTGACCGAGCTGCCCGCACTAGCGGCGCACATCACACCGATGAGCTTTGTAGTGGTGGCAACCCACGGCCAGTACGATGAGCTAGCGCTCGAGCAGGCGCTGGCGACTGCCGCACCGTACATCGGGCTGGTGGCTAGCCACAAGCGCGCGGCACAAGCACGCGAGTACCTGGCCGAGCAGGGCTTCGCACCCGAGCAGCTCACACGCTTCCGATCGCCAGCGGGGCTGGATATTGGCGCGCGGCGCGGCGATGAGATTGCGCTGAGCATTATGGCTGAAATTGTGCAGTGTCGGCGCGGGCTAGCCAACCTGGCCTGGCAGGAAGCACCAGCAGAGCAAGCAATCGCCGCACCTGCGGAGGCAATCGATCCAGTGTGTGGGATGAGTGTCGAGATTGCGGGGGCGAAATACACCTACGAGCATCAGGGCACAACGTTTTATTTCTGCTGCCCAGCCTGCCGCAAAAGCTTTATGCGCGCGCCCGAAGAGTATTTGGTTGAGGGGGCTTGATGCAGAAGTAGCACGAGCGTTGCGTACAATTCATAAAATGCCTGGCCGAACTGTACGCAACATGTTGCAACTGCTCGATTATCGTGGTGCCATTTTATAGCAAATATATGCGCCAACAAAGCATTCCAGCAAGCTGAGCGGGATCGCAAACACCAGAATCGATAGTGGCAACACGTTTAAATTCCAGGTCACCAGCCACATCATCAGAAAACTCATCACCCAGCCCAGCAATATCGTCTCAATCAGCGAGAAGCGCCGGGAAATAATGTAGAGCATTGCTGCAAAGATGAAACCCCACACAACCCACACCAGCGCATTCACTGGCGCAGCAGGAAACGTCATCCCCAGTGATTGAAAGTGCTGAACCCAGGCATTGGTGAGCAAGACCTGATTGCGAAAGAATTCCGATGCGTTGATCCAAACACCTGCAACGGCAATAGCAATGATTCGCCGCATCTGTAGGTTCATCACTGTGCGCTTTCCCTTATTCCCCGCCCAACAGCGAATTCGGCGCATCGAGGTTAGCGTCGGGGCTAACCGACACGCCCATGCGCTGCACCAGCTCGCCGCCAAACCAGCCCACCGCCCCCAGGGCCATGCCACCGAGCAAAGCCAACAGTGTAGCCTTGGCAGGCGGGTTCTCGGGATCGTGGCGGCGTGCCCACCAGCTAGCGGCAAACAGATTAATCGTCGCATCGCCAATGATTGCATGGACGAGGCCAACCCGTTTAGCGCGTGTCCCCTTTGGCAAGAACCACCAGTCAACCGCGCCGGGCAGCATCGAGGCCCAGCCGCTTACACAACCAGCGGCCATATTCCAGAACGCAATCTGCCGCCACTTCTTATCGCCAGTGAGCAGCCCAAGCAGATCGAAGCCAAGCGCGCTGGCGAGTAACCCGATCGGCAAACCCACCAGAATCGGGTGTATGCCATGCCCAAGGATTTTCACACGACTTTCCATTGTTGCTCCTTACGTAAGCCGGGCGAAGAATGAAAACACCTTCGTCTTCTGTCATTGTACCCTGTAATGTTTCTGGGACTTTTGCCTACTCAAGCAAATTCTGCTTGTTCTTGGTGATGTTTTGCGCTCCGCGCAAAACATCACCAAGAACAAAGAAAACAGTACCGTGCTGCCGCAGGCACATAAACACGTAAGCGAAAGTCCTAGTTTCTAACCAGCGCGCTAGGTGCTAGCGGTCAGCGCCGGTCGGCGGGTATGCCAATCGGTCAGACGCTGGTAGGCATCGCCCGCGCGCAGCAATGTCCCTTCATCAAAGGGGCGGCCAATCAGCTGCAAGCCCACGGGCAGCCCGGCGCTGAAGCCACAAGGCACCACCAGGCCCGGCATCCCTGCCAGGTTAATCGGCAGCGTACATACATCCTCAAGGTACATCGCCAGCGGGTCGTCAGTTTTTTCGCCAATTTTGAACGCGACCGTCGGCGAGGTTGGAGCCGCCAGAATATCAACCTGCGCGAAGGCTTGCTCGAAGTCGCGGCGAATGAGCGTGCGTACCTGCTGGGCGCGCTTATAGTAGGCATCGTAATAGCCTGCCGAAAGCGCATAGGTGCCAAGCATAATGCGGCGACGCACTTCGGCACCAAAGCCGCTGCCGCGCGTGCGCTCCAGCTCGTCCCAGTAGCTGTCGCCGGCCTGTTTCACACCATAGCGCACGCCATCGTAGCGCGCAAGGTTGGCGCTGGCCTCGGCAGGCGCAATGATATAGTACACCGGCAGAGCATATTTGGTGTGCGGTAACGAAACATCGACGATCTCGGCACCATTGGCGCGCAGTAATTCCAGCGCATCACGCACCGCCGCTTCAACGCCCGCCTCCAAACCTTCAACGAAATATTCCTTCGGCACGCCCACGCGCAGCCCGCGCACATCACCATTCAGCCCGGCCACATAATCGGGCACGGGCTGGGGCGCCGCCGTTGAGTCGTGCGGGTCGGCCCCGGCAATTGCCCCCAGAATCAGCGCACAATCCTGGGCCGTCCAGGCGAACGGGCCAATCTGGTCGAGCGACGAGCCGAACGCCACCAGGCCATAGCGCGATACGCGCCCATAGGTCGGCTTCAAGCCCGTAACGCCGCACAGCGACGCGGGCTGGCGGATGCTGCCGCCCGTATCGGTGCCGAGTGCCCCCAGCGCCGCGCCCGCCGCCACTGCCGCCGCTGAGCCGCCGCTGCTACCGCCCGGCACCCGCTCGAGATCCCAGGGGTTATGCGTAACGAAAAATGCGCTGCGCTCGGTTGAAGAACCCATCGCAAATTCGTCACAATTCGTTTTCCCCAACAGCACTGCGCCAGCATCTTTCAACCGCGCTACAGCGGTGGAATCATAGGGCGGCACAAAATTCTCAATAATTTTGGAGCCACAGGTGGTGGTTAAGCCCTGAACGTTGATCACATCCTTAATTGCCAGCGGAATACCATCGAGCGGCCCGGTAGCGTTACCCGCCCGGCGACGCGCATCAGCGGCGCGTGCCTGCCGCATCGCCAGGTCGTCGCTAATCGCCAGGTAAGCACGTACCTGGCTATCAACTGCCGCAATCCGCTCTAGCACCGCTTCGGTAAGCTGCACCGATGTTATGTCGCCCGCATCGAGCCGCCGACGCGCCTCGGTGATCGTCAATTCATAAAGTTCAGCCATTGTGCTCCTCAAATAAATGCCGCCAGCAGCATCCCACTGCTGAGAATCATTGAGATCTGAATATTACTGCCGAAAGTTCAATACCCTTTATTATCGCCCTGGACGATTGCAATTGCGGTTTGAATAATGATCTTAATATCGAACAGCAGCGACCAGTAATCGATATAGTATAAATCGTAGCGGGTGCGCTCTTCAATGCTAGTATCGCCGCGCAGGCCATTCACCTGCGCCCAGCCGGTAATTCCGGCCTTGAGCTTGTGGCGGCGCATGTAGCGTGGAATGCTCTGGCTAAATTTCTCCACCCACACCTGCTGCTCGGGGCGCGGGCCAACCACACTCATTTCGCCGCGCAGCACATTCATAAACTGGGGCAGCTCATCGAGCGAGTAGCGCCGCAGAAACGCGCCGATCCCGGTTACGCGCGGATCATCCTTGGTTGTCCAATTGCCGAGCGCAGGTGCATCGACCCGCATGGTGCGAAATTTAATCGTCGGGAATGGCTTGCCATCGAGGCCCACCCGCTCTTGCGCGAAAAACACCGGCCCGCGCGAATCGAGCCGAATCAGCGCAGCGATGAACAGCATAATTGGCGAAGAAAGCGTGAGCACCAGCACCGACACAATAATATCAAGCGTACGCTTGAGCGCCCGGTTGATCGGGTTATCGAGGGCCACGTTCTTCACGCCAATCAGCGGCAACCCGCTGACATCGCCGATCGAAACGCCATTGTTGGTAATCAGCTGAAATGCGTCGGGGTAGAGCTTAATCTCAACCGATTCATCTTCCGCCAGGGCAACAATATCGAGTACCTCGTTCGACGAGCGGCCCGAAAGCGCAATAATCACCTCGTCGGCCTGCGTCGCCCGAATGACCTTCCCGAGCGATTGGGTGCGGCCTAGCACGGGCACATCATCTACCACCTCGCCCACTGGCGTCGTGTCGGAGATAAAGCCGCGGATGCGATAGCCCAGGCGCGGGTTGCGGTGGATCGTTGCCAACACCAGCCGCCCCGGCTCGCGCGCGCCCACAATCAGCACACGGCGAGTGTCGATACCGTGCTGGCGCAGCAGGGTAAGCATACTCCGGTAGATCAGGCGCAGCAGCGTCGTTGCGGTAATCGCGGCAAACCAGGCCAGCGCCACCACCTGCTGGTCGATCGGCAGATCATCACCGTTGAACAGGCCCAACGATAGCAGCGCATTCGCGAGGTAGAGCAAAAACAGCCCTAGTGACACCGCCAGCACAACTTTGAAGACCTCATCAACGCGCGACGCACCGCGCTTGAGCGTGTACAGCCCGGCGGCGACAAATGTGCTGACAAAGATTAAGTTGTACAGTAGCACAAAGATCTGTGCTGTATACGGCCCGCTGGCGGTTAGCTGGGCTTGCAGCTCGGGGTTGGCGTTCAATCCCCAGCGATACACCAGCAGAAATGCGCTATTGACTGCCAACGCATCACAGCCCATAAGCACCAGCGTTAGCAGCAAACGCGCAACCCACGGGCGCGGACGCACACGCCTACCCGACGTGACGCGCGGCTGCGGGGCGGATGAGATTGCGGCCAAGGCTCAGGTACTCCTTCAGCGTAATGCCCGCCTCGATCAGGAGGTTGAGCGGCGCTGGTGTTGTTGCGGCATAGTGCTTACGATGAAACACACGCATCGCATCATAGAATGCGCGAATCGAGCGGAAGGGGCGCTGGCGGCTCGATGCCCGCTTGTAATGGTGCACAATCGCGCTCGGTACATACATGATCTTCCAGCCATACTGCTTGATGCGGTACGCCCAATCGAGATCTTCGCCATACATAAAATAGGCTTCGTCGAGCAAGCCCACCTCGCGCACAACGCTGGCGCGCACCAGCATACACGCCCCAACCACGGCATCAACCTCGGTTTGCACATTAGGGCTGAGGTAGGTCATGTTGTAGCTACCAAAGCGTTTACTGCGCGGGAAGAGCTTCGACAAACCCAGCGCACGATACACAAATGCACTCGGTGCCGGGAACGAGCGGCGGCACGCCAGATCGAGCGAGCCATCGGCGAGTAGCAGCTTTGGCCCGCATGCGCCTACTTCGGGGTGCGCTTGCAGAAACGCCACCAGCGTATCGAGCGCGCCTGACGGCACCACAGTGTCAGGATTGAGCAGCAGCACGTAATCGGGGGATGGGGGATGGGGGATGGGGGATGAGGCACGTTGGCCCGTTTCCAGCTTATGCCCCCCATCTACCACGATCCGACGTAGCGCGAGATTGTTCGCGTAGGCATAGCCACCATTGCGCTGGCTATCGATCACATGAACATGCGGAAACTCGCTACGCACCATCGCGGCGCTGCCATCGCGGGAGGCGTTATCGACAACCCAAATATCGAGGTTCAGCTGCGTTGTAGTGGGCAGAATCGAGTGTAAGCAATCGCGCAGCATATCGCGCGTATTGTAGCTAACAATCACGATTGCGAGCGTAAGCATACCGCTTCCTCATCATTCCAATGCGCCGCGTATTATACCATAGCGGCACTTTTTCATTGATGATTGGGGGTTTAGGCAGTGAGACAATGGCACATGCGAACGCCATACGTGTTGCGAGCAGCTGTTCAATTTTCTTCGTGTGCAGTTTTCCGCACCAGGTGATAGGCACTCGCGCCAAGGAAAGAAGTTTGGGGGAGCACTGTAAAGAGGTTTTCGGTGTCGTTTCACCTCACCCCGCTGCGCCCAATCCGTAGTGAAGGCGAGCACCAAGGCAAGGTGAAACGACGCGGCAAGCGCACGCTATGCGCGAATAGCAGCAAACTCGCGCAACTTCCACAAAACTGGCGCTACCATCGCACTGCCTAGCGCGTTCGCGTAGGCACTCGCCGCCGCTTCAGTCCATAGGCCGCTATCCGCCAGCTCTTGCGCGGCGGCATCGCGCCCTAAGCGCCGCAGATCGAAGCGGATGGTGCCAACGGCTGTGCCTGCTGCATCTTGCAGCATTGCCGATTGAAGCCGGTGCTGCGTTTCATCGCCGGGCGCGGGTACGATGGCGAACAGGGTGGGAATAGGCGCGCCGTGGATTTTGACCGTGAACGTCAGATCAGTAGGCCGATCGTCGCCAGCCATATCCAGATGCACAAGCTGGTCGAAATAATGGTGAAATCGCGTGTTGCTGCGACCAGATCTATTCCACATGTATGTGTGCTCCGCTCGTGTGCGCCCGGTTACCGTCACTTCCAGTTCAACAAGCGTATCGATTGGGATGGGGTTGGTCGGCGTCAGCGCAATATCAAACACCGTGACGGACAGCACATCGCCACCAAGCAACATCGATGTGCGCCAGCCAAGATCGACGA
>JAFEAS010000203.1:9739-19662 GCA_018266315.1 Chloroflexi bacterium SZAS-1
GCTGCTGTCTCGATTGTAGCACTGTCGAGGCCACGGTAGAGCCGCTCGATACGTTCGTAGAGCGGGCCGGGCGGTTCCGGCGCACCAAACGATGGCGTTGTAGCCAGGGATTGCATCAGTGCATGTTGGAAAATACCCGCACCATACTGGTTCATGATCTCAACGATCCACAGTGGCCAACCCTGCCCTTCTGGCCCACCGGATGCGAGCAGCCCCTCCATCATGGCGACGATCGCCAGCGCCGCTGCACCCGCCTGCTCGATAATTGGGTATTCCGGCGAGGCAAGATAGAAAATATCGTCCTGGCCGGCCCAGAATTCTTGCCGATCGCCAGAATGGGTGACCAGGCGCAGATCATACAGATAGGTATCATCACTGCTCGGCTCTACTTCTACCACATCAGTGACCGTGGCATTTCGTACCGGCACGCCATCGCCCGGGTTACGAGCGAGCACAGTGCTGCCAACCGCCAAGGTGCCAATACCATCTTCGCTCAGGGTTGGCACGCTCCAGGCCAGGTGCAACGGGTCAAGGGCAAGCACAACCGGTGAAGGAAGTGTTGGATTGGGTGGCGCACCATTGATGAAGGGATGCGTGTCGGTGAACACTGGCCCGCCAGTGTTGAGGCGGTACAGTTTGCGTTCACCGCGCAAAGGGTGGGCGACATACGCAACTGTGCCGGTTCCATCGCGGGTAAGTACCGTATCACCCGCCTTAACATCGCAGAGCAGTATGGGATTGCCCGCACCATCGAGCACCTGCGTAGCACCAGTGAAGCAGCAGCCGCCTGGCGGGCGGCGATAAAGCCGCCCGGGCTGTCCATTGGCAGTAAACTCATAAGAATTGCCATTAGGTATTTGGGCGGGAATACTGCCAGGAACTGGTATAAATGTCGTTTTGGTGATTGGTCCTGCGCACTCACTACGAATATCATTCACATCGACATTTGGCTTATCGCGCAATTCCTGGGCATAGGTGCGCCATGCTCCTGGGCCTACCTGCGATGGAACTGGCAGCCCGGCACCAATAAGTTCGTTGATTAACGTATCGACTTCGGCATCCGATGCACCCAGAATCATATATTTCGCATACTGATTGAACATCTCCCAATCCGGGCTGGTCCAAACCCCAGCCTGGTACCACAGCTGCCGATTAAGGACGTTAGTAAGCAACGAGTCGTGAAACTGCTGTTTGGCGGTGTCACGGTTCACCTGCCGCAGCAGCACAATCAGCGGATTGTAGGTTGCCGCCATCGCCATGGCATAGGTTCGAGCCGAGCGCTCGCGCAAGGTGGCATTCAACGCTCCAACATCAGCGTTAATCTTGTCGCTCAGCATTTGCCCACGAATCTGGCTACTCATTTCAGCGATTGCCTGGCAGAGCACCGCCACTGAAAACGCGCTCCACCATCCATCATCTAACCCGGTATGCGCAATCAGCGGCAGGAGTGGATCGGGCTGCCAGCTGGGGAAGAAGACGCGGCGGAATGCCGGGCCAGTGCCAAACAGCTGCGAGTAATTCCCGGGCAGCGCGCTTTGCAGCTTGTTGGTGTAGAGATCGTGCAACCGCACGCCAACACTATAATCGGGCATCAGATTCACCATGGCTTCGATCGCCGGGTCGGTGGTGCCAATGAGCGCGATTGCCGGGCGTGTGATGGTAAGGAACATGGCGCGGCCCCCCTGCTTGCTTTACTTCTATGCAATTGAGTACAATACAAAGTACGGCATCTGCATGCGCTATGGCGTACCTGCGCAAACCCAATAGTACGAAGCAGCCCCGCGCCGATCATAAGATCGGCGCGGGGCTGACGATATTACCCGGCCTTGGCGAAGCCTTGCTGAACCATCGGGCCATTCACAAAATCGGTGATGGGATCTGGCGGCGGCGGCGGTGGGTCAATCAAGTTCCAGATAAACTGAACCAGGATGACGATCACGCCGACGACGGCGACTGCAAGGCCAACTGGCCCGGCCCAGCCCACACTCATCAGCTCTAGACCAATGAGCACCACTGATGCGAGCGCGAAGAAGGTGTTGATTGCCTCGAAGACGATGTTCCGCACATTCCCTGATTTAATCGAGTCGTATAGCATAAAGGCCGATAGCACCAGGCCAGCTACGGCCATCGCGGGGCCAATCCGCCGGGCAATGAATTCGGCCGAGTTCTCGCCGAAGATCGCCACAAAGGTCTTCCCAACCTTGCCCTGCGGCACGATTTTCCCGCCCTCCTTAAACCAGGTCGCAAGATCGCCCGCGAAGGTGCGGAAGGCACCGCCATTGCCCGCCTGCGAGAAGTTTTCGAGGAAACGCCCGACTCCAAGCGACATCATTTTCTCAATGCCCTTCACCAGGATGGCCAGGGTGAGGATGCCCAGATTGACTTCGGTCGTGATTTGCTTTGGGGTTTGCGGATTCTTCGCATCCTCCGATATGGTGTAGATCAGGTAGCCAGCCGATGCGCCGTAGAATAGCATGCTCAGCAGGCCGCCGATCTTGCCTTTGGCGGTGAGGTTTTGCCAAGCCTGGTATTGCGGGCCAGCCAGCTGCTGGCCAATCAGCGCCTGGGCTGCCGGATTCTGGGCGGCTTGCTGCAAGGTCACCTTCAGCTTATAGGCGGTGAGGGCAGTAGCAATCGCGTCCACCAGCAGGCTAATCTGGTCGGCAGTGGTGACGAGGGTGCTCAGAATCTCTTTGTTTGCCTCCGCCGCCTGCTGCTGCACCTGATCCATCACCTTTGGATCGACCTTGCCAGCAATTGCATTCTCAATCAGGGCTTTCAGGAAAGGCTTCAGATCATCCGACCACTGCGCTTTTGAATAGGTGACGCCGAGCAGCGCGCTGTACGCAATCGTTGTGAACTTCTTGCCGAAGTCCTTGTTGGGCGCGAGCACTTGCAGCTTCACATACCACTCGTACATGCGGGTCTTTACATTATCGAATTCTTTGCTGGCGATCTGGATTTGCCAGGTGAGCAGGTTCGCACTGTCGGAGAGCCAGTTGAAGTACTTTTCAGCCCATTGTTCAGGGTTGTTTTGCAGGTAGGGTTGCATCTGCGCAACGCCATCGCGGTAGCCCTGAATATACAGCGCATTAGCGACATCCTGGTAGGCGAGGCCGCTGGTTTGGCTTTTGCCCATATCTTCCCAGGCACCCTTCATTGCCGGGTTATCAACGCGCTTGATCAGATCTTTGTAGTTGGGGCTCGTGTTCAGGGTGTCATACAGCATCTGGCCGGTGCCAAGAACGGCATAGTTCTTGAAAAACTGAGTGGAATCGGTGAACACTTGCTGCACACCCGGGGGCAGCAAGTAGGCATGGCCGTAAATACCATCAATCCACTTCTTATCCAGGCCATTAACCAAACACTTATTGAAATAGTTGCCGCAGGTGGTTTGGGCGTAGTCGACGGTAATTTTTTCGCCTTTGTCGTTGGTTAAAATCTGAATCGACGAGATATTATCCAGATCCTGTAAGGACATGGTCGCAGCAGGCGCAGCCATTGCCAACACCGCTGAATGGCTGGCGTGGGCTGCGCTAAATACAGCGGCGCGAGCCTCACTAAGCGCCGGTGCCGTGCCGCCACGCCAGGCGTAGTTGTTGTTATCTTCATCGGTGAGCGTGCCCTCGAAGGAATTGCTGCCATGCAGCACAATATTGAAGGCATTCTGACGGAATGGTGGGTCGAATTCAGCGACCATTTCGAGCCAGGTTTCGCCCTTCTGGCGGTCGGTTTTGGTTACCCGCACGCGGTTGCTGATGTCTTCGCTCCCGAGTATATAGGTGATTTTCAGCTCCAGCCCGATCCACTCGGATTTGATGGTGAAATTTTCCCAATCGTGGAATGGCGCATTCGGGTCTTCGGCGAGGTGGCGCTGGGTGTGGTACACCTGCTCAATCGCAGCACCGCGCACCGCTTGCGGGGCACCGCCATCGGTGGAGAACGTACCAACAAAGGCAGTACCGCACTCGGTCAGGTTCAGGCGCGCCTGAAAGGTAGGATCGTCAACTTTCCCGCGCAGCAGCAGCGTATGGTTGGCGCCGTGGTAGTCGATCGTGTGCACATGGCTGCCATTATGGGTAATTGCATCGCGCATAATCGCGAACTGGCCATAGGGCACCCAGCTATCGCCATCATGGACTTCGATATCGTAGATGCGATTATGGGCGGCGCGGCAATGGCTCAGATCGTACTTGAGCGGCTGGTGCAAAACCATCGGTGGTTTCTTGCGTGTGACGCGGCGATGATTGACTTCGGGCTTAACCGACTGATGAAGCGCCATAGCTGTTCCTCCATAGCGATATTGCGTTATACATCGTTTCAATGCAGTTCGATACGCTAGTAGGCTATTTCCTCCTTTCCACGCTCTTTCAAACTACGCGTTACTTTACCAGTGCGTATATCATAGTAAAACTTTATTCGCAATACATCGTGTGAATTACGGTGATAAAATACGTATTTTTACGTACAACCAAATTACTTCAATCTAGCCTCACATATAACGCATCGTACAAATTACGGTACTGATTACGTATTTTTCTCTTGCAATTATCCGCTTCATTGTATAAATTTGGTAATCCTATTATTTTATTTACGGCGCACCGACGAGCCATATTTATCAAGCCCGGGCCAAATGCGGGCCGCTTTCGCCCGCTATTGCATATATACTGCTACCAACACACAGCGCATCACACAGGCGATGAAAGAAGGAGTGTGGCTATGAGTCTTCTGCACACGCGGCCAAGCGCCGCAGAAAGCAGCCCATACTATTTCGGCTATATCCGGCTCGTGCCCGATGGCGATATCATCGAGACACTACGGCTGCAATTGGCAGAAGTTCAAGGGCTTTTGCGTTCGGTCGCGGCAGGCGCGCAGCCCGCCGCCGAAGCGTGGAGCATAAACCAGGAGCTTGCGCACATGAGCGATGCCGAGCGGCTGCTAGGGTTTCGGGCGCTGTGGTTTGCGCGGGGCGAAACCGCCGCACTACCCGGCATGGATCCCGACCTGTGGATGGCGCGGATCGAGCCGGGTGGCCGCACGCTGCCGGATTTGCTGGCGGAATTTGCGCAGGTACGCGCTGCCAGCATCGCCCTGTTTGCTGGCCTGAATGCCGCAGCCTGGGAGCAGCGCGGCGATGCCGGTGGGCATACAATGAGCGTGCGCGCGTGGATGTGGAGTGTTGCTGGGCATGCGCAACATCATATCAACAATTGGCGCGCACAGTATCAGTAGCTTTCAGATTGCACGGCGCTCGCTCAATCCTATCAGCAAGATGCTTTTACTCAGCAGGGGCAAACACCAACACTGGTGCCTGCCCCTGCGAGTTTGCCGTAGCGCTATGCTCACCCTGCCGCTACAGAATAAACACCAGCGTTCCCCCTACAATTAGCGCAGTACCAAGCACCGCTTTCCAGGTTAGTGGCTCACCCAGAAAGATCACCGACAGCACCAGAATCATCACGACGCTGCTCTTGTCGATCGGCGCGACGAACGAGGCTTTGCCGATCTGTAAGGCGCGGAAATAGCACAGCCACGAAAGGCCAGTAGCAACCGCCGACAACACCAGCATCGCCCATGTGCGGGTGCCAATCGTGCCAATCGCTTTCACTTCCCCCGTACCAAGCACAATCGCCCAAGCGATGAACAAAATCACAACAGTGCGAATGGCGGTGGCAAGGTTCGAGCTTACATTCTGAATTCCTAATTTGGCGAAAATCGTGGTTAGCGCAGCAAAGAAGGCTGAGAGCAGCGCAAATACCCACCAGGGCAGCGAGGCAAGTTGCATACCTTGTTTCCTTTCTGTAGTGCAGCCTATGAAGCCTGCACATGCGCGCATTGTACTGCAAGCGCCGATAGCATATTTGCGCTTCTCTGCTAAAGGGTGTATAGTGCATTCCCGAGTGGTTCGCCAGTATATGCTTGTTGAAAGGCAAGTGCTGGGCGCGCCAACACTGCACCATTGCTCCCCAACAGCGCTCCGTTTTACTCGCTCAGCGCTGTCTTTTTGCTACATCCTTGCGCGCTCGTTTATACCAATTGGTGGCTGCACGGCTGCAGGCTTGTGCGGGTACCTGTGTTTCTGTGCCCGTTTTCGGTATTGTTACGCCGAATTCGGTGCCCTATGATGCTACCTTCACGGCAGTACCACCCCTTTATGGCACATTTATTGCCATAAAAATAAAAGTAGGAACCCTACATTACCCAGATATTAGGAGGATTTCAATGCAATATATGCTTCGTTGCGCGAACTGCGGTACGGAGTGGGTACCAAGTGCGTTACAAAACGGCGCGGATGCGGCGTCGTGCCCGGTATGCCACTACACGGCTGAGGTACATGCGCTTGTACCCGATATTCGCTCGCGCGAGGATTTTGAGCAGCAGCTAAGCGCGCTCGTAACGGCGGCGTGGAGTGGTGGTGTCGACTCCGAGCAGATTCTTCATATGCTGCGGGATGAGCTTGCCTTTGCCGCCGAGCTTGCCAACGCCGGCCACCAGTTTAGTGTTCAGCTCATAGATTTAGGGGTACAAACCGGCGAAGTGGCCGTGCGCCCGATCCGCGATCGGCGCGAAATGCTGCAATCCCGCAGCGTGAGCGGTTAGGCGCTGTGCATGCCGATATCGCCAATACTTTCTTCGCCACTAACGCTCGTAACCGCTGCCAAAACCACAATTGACCGAGCTTTTGGCCGAAATGGCGCGCGCTGGGCCGCGCCCGGTCAGATCCCCGATATCAGTGCGCTAGAACAGCCATTTCGTAACACGCTGCTGGGTACCGAGCAGCTTGAGCACCATGCCCGCGAGGTGGCTGGCGGCCACACCGAGGTGCACGCGGCGACCAACCTGCGCTCGCTCCTTGCCGCGCTTGAGCGTAACGCCAAGGTGTTACAGGCAGCATACGCCACTCTCACCGAGGATACACGCGGGCAGCTCGATATATCACCGGCTGCCGAATGGCTGCTCGACAACTTCCACATCATCGCCGATCAGATTCGCGAGGTGCGGCAAGATCTGCCCAGCGGCTACTACCGCGAGCTGCCGCGCCTATCGTCCGGGCCATTTGCCAACCAGCCGCGCGTTTACGCGCTGGCGCTGGAGCTAATCGCTCACACCGATAGCCGCATCGACCCGGCCCAGCTGCTCAGCTATGTGAACGCCTATCAGTCGGTGACGCCGCTGTATATGGGCGAGCTGTGGGCGGTGGCGATCATGCTGCGCGCCGGCCTGATTGAAAACCTGGCCCGCCTGGCACGAATGGTAATTGCGGCACGCCAGGCACGCGCCGCCGCAAACTATTGGGCCGACCAGCTTCTACAACAGAATCACGGCACTAACGTGCTGCGTAGCCCGGCACTGGCGGCACTTATGCGCGAGCATCCACGCCTTTCACCAACCTTTGCCGTGCAGCTGGTACACCAGCTTAGTAACTACGACGGCGAGCACGATGTTGGCCCGCTCATAACCTGGCTCGAGCAGCAGCCGATGATGCCATTCAACACGATCGAGGCGCTGATTCATGCCGAACATCAGCGCCAGGCAGCCGCTCAGGCATCGGTGGGCAACGCCATCACTAGCATGCGCACGCTCAATGCGATCGACTGGGCTGACTGGTTCGAGCGCGTAAGCCTGGTCGAGCAGGTGTTGCACCAAGACCCAGCAGGTGCCTACGCACGTAGCACATTCGCCACGCGCGATCGCTACCGCCATGTCGTCGAGCGACTGGCGCGCCGGAGCCATTTTGGCGAGCTTGATGTTGCCTGGCGGGCGGTGGTACGTGCGCGCCATGCGCCGCCAGGCGACCCACGCGCCACGCATATTGGGTATTATCTGGTTGATGAAGGCGCTGTAGCATTTGCCAACGATCTCGGCTATGCCCCGCTGCCGGGCGAGCGGCTGCGCGATGCGGTGTTGCAGCACCCCACCGCCACTTACCTCGGCGCGCTGGCTGGTGTGACGAGCGGATTAGTGCTGGCGGCCCGCCGCCTGAGCGCACCGGGCCGTGGAGCAGGCGGAGCCGCGCTCGCGGCGGGCTTGCTGGCATTACCGGCCAGCGCGCTGGCGAAAGAGCTTGTCGATCGGGTGCTGACGCGGACGCTGACGCCACGCGTGCTGCCGCGCCTGGATCTACGCGACGGTATACCGCCCGACCTGCGCACCATGGTTGTCGTGCCGACGCTGCTACTCACACCCGATAGCGTACACACCCAGCTGGCAGCGCTTGAGGTGCTGTACCTGGCGAACGACGACCCACACCTGCACTTTGCACTGCTCACCGACTTTGCCGATGCTCCAGCCGCCGCGATGCCTGAGGACGACGCGCTGCTCGATGTGGCAGTAGAAGGCATCAATACGCTGAACCAGCGCCACGGCCACGACCGCTTCTTCCTGTTACACCGCGCGCGCATGTGGAATGAACACGAAAGCAGCTGGATGGGCTGGGAGCGCAAGCGCGGCAAGCTCGAAGAATTCAACCAGCTGCTGGGTGGCGATACCGAGACCACCTTCTCGACCCAGATTGGCGACTTGAGCGTGCTGCTCCAGGTGCGCTATGTCATCACCCTCGACGCAGATACCCAGCTGCCACGCGACGCCGCCCATACCCTGATCGGTACACTAGCGCACCCACTTAATCGCGCTGCAATTGACCCGACGACACAGCGCGTTGTGCGTGGCTATGGCATTCTCCAGCCGCGTGTTGCTATTGATCTGGTTAGTGCTACACGCAGCCGCTTTGCCCGGCTTGGCGCAGGCAATATTGGCATCGACCCGTATACTACCGCTGTGTCGGATGTCTATATGGATCTATTCGGCGAGGGCATTTTCGCTGGCAAAGGCATTTACGACCCACAGGTGTTGCGCACCGTGTTGCATGGGCGCTTTCCCGATAACACGCTACTCAGCCACGACCTGATCGAGGGCGTGTATGCGCGCGCCGCGCTGCTTTCCGACGTTGAGCTATTCGATAGTTACCCTTCGACCTATGCAGCGGCGGCGGCGCGCCAGCACCGCTGGGTGCGCGGCGACTGGCAGATCGCTGCCTGGGTAGGCAATTGGACACCAAGCGCCACAGGCTGGGTGCGTAACCAGCTGCCGGTAATTTCACGCTTCAAGCTGCTCGATAATCTGCGCCGCAGCCTGGTGCCGCCCGCGACAATAGCGCTGCTGGCCGACGCCTGGTTTGGGGCGCGCAGCATGCGCCGGGCACTGGTAGGCACTGTCGCCGCGCTGCTGCCTGCTGCGCTGCCTCTGCTGTTCGAGCTTGGCGATGCGGCGCTGGCATTCGCGCGCGGGCCAGGGCGCATCGCGCTACTGCGTCAGCAGCGCGCACAGCTGCTGCTGAGTGGCGAGCGCGTGGCGATGAATGTCGCCACACTACCGGTACACGCCTGGCTCAATGCCGACGCAATTGCGCGTACACTCTGGCGGGTGCTATTCACCCGGCAACACCTGCTAGAGTGGGAAACGGCCGCGCAGACGCAGGGCAGGCTCACCAGCTCGTCGAGCTACCTCCTGAGTCGGATGCTGCCGATGCTTGGCGCAGTTGTGGCGGCGGCGGTGGTGCGCCAGCACGAGCTAGCCGCTACCTGGCTATCCGCTGCGCCAGTAATCGCTGCCTGGGCGAGCTCCCCCGCGCTGGTACAGCGGCTCGACCAGCCGTGGCAGACTGAAGCTCAGCCTTTGGACGATGCTCAGCGCGCGTTGCTTCGGAAGCTAGCCCGCGCTACCTGGGCATACTTTGAACAGTTTGTTGTGCCTGAGCAGCACTTTCTCGCGCCCGATAACTTCCAGGAAACGCCGCGTCCACTCGTTGCAGCGCGCACATCCCCAACAAATATTGGGCTGCAGCTGCTGGCAGACCTGGCCGCATTTGATCTGGGCTACCTTGGCCTTTGGGCGCTAACCACCCGCACCGAGCAGGTATTCGC
>JAFEAS010000203.1:19715-21235 GCA_018266315.1 Chloroflexi bacterium SZAS-1
CACCTGCCTACGTTTCGACAGTGGATAGCGGCAACCTGGCCGGTGCGCTGCTAGTGCTACGCCAGGGCTTCCTCGCGCTGCCCGAACGCCCGGTGATTGGGCCTAACGCGCTCGACGGCCTGCGCGATACGCTGGCGCAGCTTCACGAATATCTGCCAACCGACCAGCCGCCCCAAAGCCTTGCAGCGCTGGATGCGCTACTAGAGCATACTCCTACAACCATTGGCGAATATCGCGCGCTGCTCGCCGAGCTGATAGACACCGCCAATACTGTGCCACCACAGCATCAGCTGGCGGAGCCGTGGCGCGGGCGGCTGCTTCGGCAAGCAACCAGCCTGCTCGATGACCTGCGCACACTGCTGCCCGACGGCGCGGGCGATGAGGAAGCTCCCCCTGCCCTGCGCGATGCGCCCGGCGCGGCGGCGCTACTGGCGCGGCAAGCAGCGCTGGCTGAAGCGGCGTTGGCACGGTTTGAAGCCATGGACTTCAGCTTTCTGTACGATACACAGCGCCGCATCTTTGTGATTGGTTACAGCATAGCCGAAGCGCGCCGCGATAACTCCTTCTATGATCTGCTGGCTTCAGAGGCGCGGCTATCCAGCTTCTTGGCAATTGCCAAGGGCGACGTTCCGCAAGAGCACTGGTTCCATATTGGCCGCACGCTGCTGGACTCTGGTGTAGGGCCGGTGCTGGCCTCGTGGAGCGGCACCATGTTCGAGTACTTGATGCCGCTCCTGTTCATGCGTAGCTACTCAGGCACGCTACTCGACGACACCTGCCGGGTGGCGGTGGCGCGCCAGATTCAGTATGGTCGGCAGCAGCAAGTGCCGTGGGGTGTCTCCGAGTCGGCGTACAATGCGCGCGACCCGGCCATGAACTACCAGTATCGCGCGTTTGGCGTGCCGCGGCTGGGCCTGAAGCGCGGCCTGGGCAGCGATCTGGTGATTACGCCCTACGCCACTGCCCTGGCACTGCCCGTGGCACCGCGGGCTGCGCTCGATAACCTGATAGCGCTGCTTGAATTAGGAATGAATGGCGCGTATGGCCTCTACGAAGCGATCGACTACACGATTGACCGGCTGCCGCCCGGTAGTAGCCATGCGATTGTGCGCTCATTTATGGTACACCATCAGGGCATGAGCTTGCTCGCCTTCGCCAATTACCTGTGCGGCGATGGTATGCCAGCGCGGCTGCACGCCGAACCGATAGTGCAGGCAGCCGAGATGCTGCTGCAGGAGCGCGTTGCAGGCGCAGCGCCGCTATTCCGCCCGAACGAAGCCGCCGAGGCGCGCACAATCGTTGTAGCAGCGCAGCCAGCCACCCGACAATTCACCACACCGGCCACGCCAGTGCCCTACACGCAAATACTTTCTAATGGCAGCTATTCTGTGATGCTAACCAATGCTGGCGGCGGCTTCAGCGCCACGCCCGACCTAGCAGTGACGCGCTGGTGTTCGGACGTGGCGCGCGACAACTGGGGTACCTTCTTCTACATCCGCGATGTGCGTAGCGATATGACC
>JAFEAS010000204.1 GCA_018266315.1 Chloroflexi bacterium SZAS-1
ACTTGAGATTATTTAACCGGGTAGAGAAGCATGAGCACGATATACGCCGTAGAAACCGACCACCTGACGCGCCGCTTTGGCGATTTTGTTGCGGTCGATGACCTGAGCATCCAGGTTGAGCCGGGCGAGGTATTTGGCTTCCTTGGGCCGAATGGCTCGGGAAAAACCACCACTATTCGCATGCTGTGTGGTCTGATTGCGCCAAGCTCGGGCGAGGGCCGCGTGCTGGGGCTGGATATTGCCCGCGACCCCGAGCGCATTAAAGCCCAGATCGGCTATATGTCGCAGAAGTTTAGCCTGTACTCCGACCTGACTGTGCGCGAGAACCTAGAGTTTTACGCCGATGTCTATGGCATCGCGCGCAGCGAACGGGCCGCGCGCATGGCTGAATTGATCGCCATGGCTGGGCTGACCGGGCGCGAACGCGAACTAACGGCCAATCTTTCGGGTGGGTGGAAGCAGCGCCTGGCGCTGGCCTGCGCGATTGTGCACCGCCCGCGCATGCTGTTTCTCGATGAGCCAACCGGTGGGGTTGACCCCGAGGCGCGGCGGGCTTTCTGGGAGCTGATTTACGATCTGGCGCGCGACGGCGTAACGGTGTTTGTCACTACCCACTATATGGATGAGGCCGAGCACTGTAACCGCATTGGGCTGATGTATGGCGGCAAGCTGGTGGCGCTCGACACGCCCGCCGCGCTCAAGCACAGCACCATCCAGGGCAATGTCCTTGAGATTGAGGGCATGCCGCAGGAGCAGGCGCGCGATCTGGTAGCGGCCCAGCCCGGCGTGCGCGAGGTTGCGCCGTATGGCGCGCGGCTGCACGCAATTGTCGATAGCGCGGCGCGCATGCATGAACTCGATGCAGCGCTGCGCGCGGGCGGCATTGAGCAGGTGCGCATCGAGCCGATCGACCCTTCGTTGGAAGATGTGTTTGTCGCGCTGGTGAGTGGGCAGGTAGCGAACGCCGCCCGCGCTTAATGTGTTCCTCATCCGCATCCGCTAGGCTACAACACAACGTTGCCGCGCTTGCACTGAGGACATAATGAACCGCCATACACTGCTTCTGCTCATTCCAATGCTTGCCGCTGTGCTGGCGGGTTGTGGCGTGCCGACGGTACGCACACTGCAACCCACGGTCGAAACTGCGCCAGTGCCCCACGCTGGCGATGCCGCCGACGACCCGGCGATCTGGGTCGATCCGGCTGACCCGGCGCGCAGCTTGATTATCGGCACCGATAAGCGCGGCGGCATCGCCGTGTACGATCTGGCGGGCACTCAGCTGCAATACCGCCCCGATGGCGAGCTGAACAATGTCGATCTGCGCGACAATGTGGCCCTGGGTGCCGAACCGGTGTCGCTGGTAACTGCCGGAAACCGCACAACCAACACGATGCTGGCCTATCGTGTGGTGCCGGGCGAGCGCGGGCTGCAGCCCGTGCCACTAACGCTCAGCCCCACCATCGAGATTTACGGCTCGTGTATGTATCGTGATCCAGGTGGTCGGCTGTTTGTGTTCATTACCAGTAAATCGGGCGTGGCCGAGCAGTGGGAGCTGCTACGCGCGGGCGCGGGGTTTACCGGCACGCGGGTGCGCAGCTTCGATGTGGGCGGGCAGACCGAGGGCTGCGTCGCCGACGACGCGCGCGGCCTGCTGTATGTGGCCGAGGAAGCGGTGAGCATCTGGCAATATAGTGCCGCACCCGATGCCAACGAAGCACGTGTCGCGGTCGATCGCACCGGCCCTGGCGGGCACCTGACCTCGAATATTGAGGGGCTGGCGCTGGCCGGGCCGTGGCTGATTGCATCGAGCCAGGGCAATAGCACCTTTGCCTTCTACCGCCGCAGCGATAATGCGTACCAGGGCAGCTTCCGCATTGGTGCGAGCGCTGGCATTGATGGTGTGAGCGATACCGACGGCATCGAGGCGACTGCGGCGGCGCTCGGGCCGCAGTTTCCACAGGGCGTGCTGGTGGTGCAGGATGGCAGCAACGATGCGGCCAATCAGAATTTCAAGCTGGTGCCGCTGCAAGCGCTCGCGCCAGGGTAAGGGCTGGTACCGGGCTAATGCGCAGCATGAATAATCGCGGCAACCCCAAGCTGTGCTAGCTCAATATCTTCTAGCTCGGGCAGGCCACTCACCGCCACCGCGCCAACTACCACGCCATCGAGCCGCACCGGCACGCCGCCGCCCCAGCCAATATAGCGCGCGTCGCCAAAGTACGCCATATCGAAGCCCAGGTCGGGGTCGCGGGCGGCCTGCCCCAGGTCGCGGGTTGATTTGCGCTCGCGGGCGGCGGTCCACGCTTTGTTCGTTGCGATCAGAATCGATGGCAGGGGTGCGCCATCGAGCCGTACCAGCGCGATCAGCTCGCCGTGGGTGTCGGCTACGGCCACCACCGCCACTTTGCCGCGTCGTTCCAGCTCGTGGGTAATTGCCGCAATTGCGCGCTGCGCTTCGGTATAGCCAAGGCTCATCTGCTGAAACATCGTCTGCTCCTTTGCTGTATGCCTGCGCATAGTATACGCGAAGTTCAACCGGCAGACGACGGACGACGGATGGCAGACGACCGACAGCAGACGGTAGGCCGCAAGTAGCACCGATAAAACGTTACTCTCTGTGTCTGTGTGCCCCAGTGGTGAATGCTTCTTTGGCTAGCAGCTTAGCATCCGAGCAGCGCGGTCGGGTCGATGTTCTGCCCGCTGTGCCACACTTCGTAGTGCAGGTGCGGGCCGCTGGCCATGCCAGTGCTGCCCACCGTGCCCAACGTCGCGCCGGTCGCAATGGTTTGCCCATCAGTCACCGCAATCGTATCGAGGTGCGCATAGGCGGTGTTCCAGCCTGCCTGTGCATTTTCAACCCGCACATAATTGCCCCCGGGCCAACTGCCAGGGTACACCCGCGCAATTCCGCCCAGCGTGGCGGCGATTGGCTGGCCCTGGGTGGTTCCCGGCTCGGCATTGCCGTCGCCGTCAGCATCAACCCCCAGGTCGACCGCACCCCAGACATCGGCGGGGGCATGTGTGCCCTCGGCGTAGCCCTGGGTTAATACGACCTTTCCGGCAGCCGGTGCCAGCGGGCAGCCGTGCGGCCCGTCGGCGGCGAGCGTGAAGCGTGGCGGCGGGGTAGCCGTGGGGGCAATGGTCGCGGTCGGGGTGGGGGTGGCTCTGGGGCGGGCGGTAGGTCGTGCCGCTGCCAGCGCAGCGTTCCGAACGCCGGGCGCACTGGTGGGTGGGCCAGCGCTATGCTGCGCCTGCACGGTGGTTGCGGGCTGGCGTAGCAGTGGCGCGCCAAGAGCGAGCATCCCAAGGCACAACACCAGCAGCGCAGCAATTATCGGCTGGCGGCCAGTGCGCCATGGCGGTATGGCTGAAGGGATTGCCGCGCCCAGCTCGCGCGCGGGCACATTCAGAATACACGCGAGATTCTGGCGGTAGGTGCTATCGAGCTTACGCAGGCCGTGCTCAAGCTCGGCCAGGGTGCGCGTTGGGATGCCACTCAGTAACGCCAGATCGGTGAGGGTGAGACCACGGCTGCGACGTAATGCACGAATGTCGATCACAGATGCTCCTTTGGCCTTGTTACTGCCTTGAGCATACGCCAAACTGCCCCCGCTGTGGATGACATGGTGTTTACAGTCTATGCGGTGTGGGTATAGCGCGCGGTATTTGCTACTGGGGGTAGCAGCGATGCGTTTCGTGCAGCGGGTATCGTTGTGAGTAAAGACCCAGCGACCCCAAGCTAGGCCACGAAACTGCCGGTAAACAGGCCGCTACGCGCGTTGATTCGCAAATTGCCGGTTGAGCGGCTTCGGTTTGCGGCCCTGAGCGAACGAAGCCACGAAGAAAAAGAACTTTAGCGCAGCTCAATGCGGTGGTGCTTGTTCGCAAATTGGCGGGGTTTTGGCGCAAAAAACGAGTTGCGAATCGCTGAACAGAATGGTATGCTTGCAAGTAGCAAGCGGCGGTACACGCGGGCCGCTACGCGCCGAAACCAGCGGCATTCGACCCAAATGATGCCTACACTGTGCAATGCAGCGTGCGTTCATTCGTCCTTCGGCTCACAGAGAGCACTGAAACTTGTCAACGTCACCACGAGGGCGACGAATGAAAACAGTTCATTCGTCCTTCGGCTCACAGAGAGCACTGAAACGCCCGAAGAGCCATGGCGATGATGGAGGCGCAATGTTCATTCGTCCTTCGGCTCACAGAGAGCACTGAAACTGCCGACGCCGCCGCCTTCCTTGCCGCACTCAGCGGAGTTCATTCGTCCTTCGGCTCA
>JAFEAS010000205.1 GCA_018266315.1 Chloroflexi bacterium SZAS-1
GGCGTCCTCGCTGCACCAGCTGGGCAGGCTCTTTGAAGAGGCTAAGGCGTATGAGCAGGCTGTACCCCATGCTGCACAGTCCTTTATGATCTTGTCTCAATTGGGTTCACCAAATGCCGCAATCGCGCGCAGCACACTCCTACGCCTGCGCAGCGCCATGGGTCAGGCGGCGTTTGATGCGGCACTGGCGACGGCAGGGCTGCCAGCCCTGCCGCTGGATACGGCGGACGATGCTGGCGCGGCCAGCGCGGATGACGGCATGACAGTGGCGCAGGCCATTGAGCTGGTGGTCCTCACCAGCGCCGCCGTCCTCACCAGCGCGCCTGAGCACCAGGCGGAATGGCTCGAAACGTTGCAGCAATGGCAGGCAGGTGCGCAGGCCCAGGGCCTGGATGAGTTCGCCACTTTCTGCGGGCTGCTGCGCGAGCTGGTGGCTGGCGCGGATGCGGCAGGGCTGGCGGCGCGCGTACCGGAACCCATGCGCGCGGCCTGGGAAGAGCTGCTGGGCAGGTTAGGCGGCGCAGCGCTGCCCGGCGCAACACCTGCGGCCTGAGCGGGCGGGCGCGCTCAGGGATCGAGCATCAGAACCTTCGCTTACTGGTTTATCTGCCTGCGGTCGCACGGTACTTTTTCTTTATTGCTTGGTGATGTTGTGCGCTCTGCGCACAACATCACCAAGAGCGCGCATAGTTATTTACGCCCCGCGCAAACAATCATGTAGCAATCATGCAGAAGAAAAAAGTATCTGGCTGCCGCAGGCGAGGTACGCCAAGCGTGCATATCATAGTATATTCTCGATTTCGCAATGCTTTTGCTATCATTTCTTGCCGATTCGCCGCTTGAACAGACACAGCCTAACGTGCTATAACCTGTCGTAAATACAGCGCGCAGCAATGCGCCCCGACCGGTAGCCATACATATGAGGAGTACATCACACCCATGTCGAGCAAAAACTACCCACCCAACGCCCTCGAACAGGCCAGCACTGTCCTGGCCGCCTGCAAGCAGATCGACCCGGCGCTCACGATCGGCGCAATCACGCAAGAAACATTTAGCGCCTTGATCACTGCGGCGCAGGCCAGCCAGGCCCAGATCACCCAGCTGGAGCTGCAGCTGCTTGAGCTGCGCAACCAGCGCGACAACCAGCTAACCCAGCTGTGGGATACCACCAAGCGCGTGCGCGCCACCGTGCGCGGCGTGTACGGCGATGATTCATCGGAATACTCAATCGTTGGCGGCACCCGCCTGAGCGAGCGCAAGCGCGCCGCCCGCCGCGCCGTTACGCCGCCCGCCCCGCCGCTCACGTAGCTCACCCAGCGACACTGCACATAGCTCTAGCATAGTAGCGCGCGCTGCCTGCGGCAGCGCGCGCTAGCTATTACCCGTGGAGGAGGTACAGCTTGTGGGGGCGCGCGGCAAAACCGCCCGGCACCCTACATAGAATTGTGCATAAGCCCTGATGCATAATGCAACGCAATTGAACGCAATTGAACGCAATTGATAGATCGCATAACCCATGATATACTGCCAATACCCAGTGTTTGAATATCGCCCGCATCAACCTAACTTATATGCCTGATTTGTCGGCTGGCCGCTCAGGCCGGGCTAGTTTGGTATCCGCCGCGTTCGCTTCACCCGTTACCCTACACGGTACCCAACCACGCGATGCTAGGCCTGTTCCCCACACGGCACATCCTCGCTGATACAGAATTCGCTTAAAGGCTTACGGATACAATCCGATACATGACGCTCTACAACGCCAGGAACCTACTTCGTAATGTGTCGTATCGTGCCGAACCTGGTATTATCAATGAGGAGTTACGCAGGTGCGTTGTTCGGCAGCGCAACCGTAGGTCGTTGCTCACAAGGAGCCGAGTGATGAATATGCTATTGAATGCTCTGCGCAACGCAGCACGTATGCGTAGGCGTAAGGGGCAGTGGTTGAGCGTGCTTGCCCTCTTGTTTGTGCTGGGCCTGCTGGGCTTTGTGCCATCTGCGGCAACCGCAGCCCCCGGCGACCTGTATGGCCCACCAGGTAGTCGATTTTTTGGCAATCAGGTAGTGGTGCTCACCAATGGCAATTTCGTCGTCACGGATCCGAACTATGATCTTGGATCGCGCGCTGATGTTGGGGCCATATATCTCTATAACGGGGCAACGCATCAGATGGTTAGTAAGCTTACTGGTGATACCGTAGGCGATCGGGTGGGGATAGGCCAAATTCTTGCTCTCAAGAACGGTAATTTTGTTGTGGCCAACCCAAATTGGCATAACATTGGAGCAGTGACATGGATCAATGGTACTACTGGCCTTAGCGGAACAGTCTCTGGTGCTAACTCCCTGGTTGGGAGTACTGCCGGTGATAATGTGGGATATTTTGGTTTGGTAGCGCTAACGAATGATAATTATGTTGTGCGTAGCCTGTTTTGGGATGCACCTGGGGTGGAAGATGCTGGCGCAGTGACATGGGGCAATGGGGCCATAGGCATCACTGGTATAGTCTCGATTACAAATTCGCTGATTGGGAGTAGCGCCCAGGATATGATCGGTGAGGGCGGAGTAACTCCGCTGCAGAATGGGAATTATGTCGTCAGTAGCCCAATATGGAATGTGCCAGGTATGTTCAATGGGCCAGGTGACATTCCAGATGCTGGGGCGGTAACGTGGGGCAATGGGGCCACTGGTACTGTAGGGCTGGTTTCTTCTGAAAATTCGCTGGTGGGGAGTAGACCGCATGAAACCGTGGGGAATGTGACTGCATTGACAAATGGGAATTATGTGGTTTGTAGCCCAAATTGGCAGCTACCTGGAACCCTCAGCGCTGGTGCCGCGACTTGGGGAAATGGTGCCATTGGTATTAGCGGTGAGATTTCGGGTGACAACTCGCTGGTTGGCGGATGCTCGAATGTAACTGCGCTTACGAATGGAAACTATGTTGTTGGTAACCCAACGTGGGTATCCGCACAGGGTAGCAATGTTGGCGCAGCCACCTGGGGCGATGGGATGAAGGGAATAACCGGGGAGGTTTCGACTGCAAACTCGCTCATTGGAAACCAAAGTTGGGCGTATACCGGTTATAAAATCGTAGCCCTGAGCAACGGGAATTATGTTGTCGTCAGCAGTTCACTAGATGCGTCTAACCTACCGTTTGCGGGAGCAGTCACCTGGGGCGATGGGCAAAAGGGAACGGTTGGTGTTGGATCATCCACGAATTCACTTGTTGGGACACAATCGAATGAGATGGTAGGCGATCAAGTTGTAGCGCTCACGAATGGTAACTACGTAGTTACAGCTCCCGCCTGGGGGCCAGGTGTAACCGAGAGGAGCTATGGGGCGATTACCTGGGTTAATGGTTCGGCAAGTATCACGGGTGTGGTAAGCACAACTAATTCGCTGGTTGGCAGCCATACTGAAGATAGTTATTTACAAAAAGTTATCGCACTGAGTAATGGCAACTATGTAATTAGTAGCCCGTATTGGGACGCGAGCACAACTACTCAGAATGTTGGTGCAGTAACCTGGGGCAATGGCACTACTGGAACGGTTGGCAGCATCTCTGCTGCGAATTCGCTCGTGGGTACCAGTGCTAATGATCTAGTTGGCTGGAGCAGTGTGGCGTTACGCAATGGAAATTATGTAGCCGTCAGCCCCGAATGGAGTGTGAACACAACATCGCGGTATGTCGGGGCCGTCACCTGGGGAAATGGTATCTTTGGAACTGTTGGGGGTGTATCTGGCAATAATTCACTGGTTGGAAGCACTCTAGGAGATCGTATTGGCCGCAGAGGTATCGTTCTAATGCCGAATGGTGACTATATTGTTCATAGCCCCTCTTGGCGTACATTGGGGAAACTCAATGTAGGGAGTGTGACCTGGGGCAATGGTACAATTGGAACAAGCGGCACAGTGCTCGACACTCCTAGTATTAAGGGTGAGATAGGAGATGCTGGTTACTGGTGGCCACCCGCACAATATAATCCAGTGTATCACCAAATCATAGCTGGTATACCCGGTGAAAATCGGGTCGGATTCCTACAGATGATCTATTTTACCAGCATGGTGCCGCCCGGCGGGGAAGTTGATTGGCCATACCAATATACCCTCACGGCTACGGGTTCGCCCGCCCCGCGCTTCCGTGTGGCGCAGGGCAGCCTGCCGCCCGGCCTGGTGCTCGAGCCGACCGGCGTGTTACACGGCACGCCCACCCAGGCCGGGGTCTTTGCCTTCACGGTGGTTGCCAGCAACGGCATCCAGCCCGAGGCCACACAGCAGTTCACTTTCACCGTCGCGCGCGAAAATAACCACACCTGGCTGCCAGTGGCCGGGCGCTAAGCGTCGTTTTACGATCAACCCTGGCAGGCAAGCGACGTTCGGGGGCAACACACTGCTCCCGAACGTTCGTTTGTGCGGGAAGGCGCGAACTGCGTCGAACGATGGATTGCCAGCAGCGCAAAACGTGCTATACTAACTTTGATATTTAGATAGTTGGCTAATTATCTATGGAACTGACATTAAACAAAACCTTGCAGGCTCTGGCCGACCCCAAGCGGCGCGAGATATTGCAGATGCTCGGCGAAGGCGACCGCACCGCTGGCGAGCTTGCCGCGCGCTTCGACATTTCGGCACCCAGTGTGTCGCACCACCTGAGTGTGCTGAAAAATGCCGACCTGGTGCGCGCCGAGCGTAACGGCCAGACAATTGTCTATTCGCTCAATAGCACGGTAGTACAGGAATTTCTACAAGAGATCATGCGCGTGCTGCGGGTAGGGGAGGAACGTCATGCGTAATCGCTGGATTGCACCGGGTATTATTCTTGCCATGCTGGCGTTTAGCGCGGCGGTGTATAGCCGCCTGCCCGCGCAGGTGCCGAGCCACTGGGGCATCAATGGCCAGATCGATGGCACCATGAGTCGCCTGGTTGGCGCACTGTTCTCCCCAGCCATTGGCATACTCATGTGGCTATTGCTGCTGGTATTGCCGCGTATCGATCCACGGCGCGATGCGTATGCGGCGTTCAGTGGCACATTGCAGCTCTTTATCAATACGCTGGTGCTGTTCTTTGCGCTTATTCATGTGGGTATGCTTGGCATCGCATTGGGCTGGCGTATCGACATGCCGCGCCTGATCATTGTGGGCGTGGGCCTGCTGTTTGCCGTGCTGGGCAACGAGCTTGGGCGCGTTCAGCCGAACTGGTTTGTGGGCATTCGCACGCCCTGGACCTTGGCCGACCCTGAAGTATGGCGGCGCACGCACCGGGTTGGCGGGCGCTTATTCTTCGCGCTAGGGTTACTGTTTGCGGTGGCCGGGCTGCTGCTGCCGCTGGCGGCGAACATGGTGCTGGTGATGGGCGGTGTGCTGGCGATCGTGGTGTTCTCGTTTGGCTATTCATACCTACTTTGGCGGCAGCGCGCGGCGTAGCACCGCGATTCTGAGCTGAAGATCGGGAAACGAACACACACGGCGGTGCGCGTAACAAACGTATTCCCGTGTGTGTTTGCGTTGTGTTTGGGCAGCGGCTATGTGCCCGCCACAATTGCCGCGAAGCCATCGAGCGAGGTGCCGCCAGCGACGCGACGCCGGGGCAGGGCGAACCTATCGCTGTAATCATTATCCCAGCGCGTGGTTGTGGCATTGGTGTAGCCTGCGGCCTGTACCAGTGCCTCAATATTGGCATCGTAGAAGCCCGCCGGGTAACAGAAGCTGGTAATGTTAATCCCCAGTCGCCCCCCAAGCTCGGCCTTTGAGCGGCTAACTTCGTCGTTCGCCATGGCCTGATCCAGCGTGGTGAGGTTCAGGTGGCTAACCGAGTGCGCGCCGATTTCCATACCTGCGTCGCGCATGGCTGCAAGCTGCTCCCACCCCATATACCCCGGCTGGCCGACAAAGGTGTTGACAATATAGAACGTACCGCGCATGCCATAGCGCTGCATAATCGGTAGCGCTGCAGTAAAGGCATCGTCGTAGCCGTCGTCGAAGGTGAGCGCAACCGGGTGCGGCGGGCAGGCTTCGCCGCGTAAACATGCCTGGGCAGCAGCCATGGTCACGCCGGCGTAGCCTTGTTGTTGCAGCCAGGCCATCTGCTGCTCGAACTCGCCCGGAGTAATTGAAAGGTTGTAGCCCATGGGGTCGGCGCTGGCATCAACCGCGCGGATGTAGTGGTACATCAGAATGGGCACACTGCCCGCCGTGTTTGCAGGCTGTGCCACTGGGGCAGGCGCAGGCGCGGGCTGGGTTGGAAATAGGGTCGGTGGTGGCTGGTTGGGCACGGCTATGCCTGCCAACGGCACCGGGGTAATCGTTGCGGGCGGCGCAGGCTCGGTCGGTGCGGTGATTGCTGGGGGCGCGGGTGCCGCGCTGGGTAGTGCGGAAGTAGGTGGCGGGCTTGCCGCATCGGCAATCGAGGCTGGCTGGGCAATACGCACGGGGTTCTGCCCATTAACGGCGACATTTTCGGGAACCGCTGCCCGTACTACGGCGGTGGGTAACGCAGCCGCACCAGCGGGTTGCACCAGCGTATGCCACCGCAGCGCCAGTGTTATTGAAAGAACCGCGATTAACCCCACCAGCAAAACCAGCAGCCACGAGCTGCCCGGTCGGCGATCGTCGATCATGCAGATGATGCCTTTATTGTGCAGCGCCAGCGCCGATTATAGCGCAAAAGTTGGGTTTTTCCAATGCGAATATGTATTAGGGCTTTCGCTTCCTGGTTTATTTGCCTGCGACAGCATGGTACTTTTTTCGTTGTTCTTGGTAATGTTTTGTGCTCCGCGCAAAACATTACCAAGAACAACGAAGAATTTGCTTGAGTAAGCGAAAGTTCTATGTATAATCCTACGTGTAGTAAGGCGCTGTTCAGTACTGTGAACAAACAGGACTATGGGCGGGTTGTAGACATGGGTTAAGAATAGGTATAATGCACACCGTTGGACCTAGCGCTCAGTGTTCTGTGGCCGCGTCGCCATTCAGCATGAGCAGAACAGGAACTGGTGTTTTTTATGGCTTTGCAACAACGGTTTGCTGCCACGTCGCACACCCCAACTAAGGGCCTTTCGCACTTCAGCGGCGATGAGCAAACGCAGTATGGCCTGGTGACGCCGCTTAATAATGACACTGCGCATGAGCTGAAACGGATTTTTCATCAGCTTACGCAAGCATTAGAGGTTCTGCGGAACCTGGGGCATTTGCTTGGCGGAGAGCAGCGCGAGCGCGCGCGCCCGGCGTTGCAGCGTTGGCTGCAGCCAAATGCCCGCGCCGCTGAACAGGCAATGCACGATCTGCGCGGCCTGCGCCTGATCAAATCGCCTGCACTCACCGACCTGTCGCAGAGCCTGACGGTGCTGGTGCTGGCCGCCGATATGCTAGCCGAGGGCCACCTGTCGGGAGCCGATACACTGGCATTCTCGGATCTTTTGAAGCGTAATACCCTGGGCGCGCTCGATGCGCTTGATATGCTGCGTGAGCAGTGCCGGGTGGAAGCATAGCGCGTAGCCTGGTTGAGGTAAACAGAACGACGAAGGGCGGATATTTGCCCTTCGTCGTTTTGTTTGTTGCAGGCTTTTGCTGCCACACAATTGATTCTCTTAGGAGTTACGCAGTTGCGTTGTTCGGCAGCTCAATGAGCGGCGTTTTGCGCGCGGCAGAGCGGCACGCAAAACGCCGCCAACTGCGTAAGTCCTACCTCTTTCCCTGATGTTTTTTGTGTTCTGTATAGAACAGTTAGGACTTTCGCTTACTCAAGCAAATTCTTCTCTTTCTTGGTGATGTTTTGTGCGGAGCGCAAAACATCACCAAGAAAGAAGAAAAGTACCTTGCTGCCGCAGGCAAATAAACCAGTAAGCGAAAGTCTTAACAGTATCAAGAAGAAGAGACAACGAAGCTGGCTGTTACAGTACCCAGATACGTCAAACGAAAATCCCAGTATTGTTGTGTTAGTTTGGCGTAGGCACAGGTAGCGCCGACTCAAGGGCGTAAGCGGCCCGCAGGACAGTGGCATCGTCCCAGGGTCGGCCAGCCAGCTGCAAGCCCAGTGGTAGCCCGGCATCCAGCCCCACGGGCATACTGATCGCGGGCCAGCCAAGCGCATTGAACGGCCCGGTGAACACGGTGGAGCCGATGTTCCCAAGTGTGGGCGCGGTGCCTGGCTGGGTCGGTGTGCTGAGCAAGTCGATGCGCTCGAACAGGGCATTGCACTCGCGGCGCAGTGCGGCACGGGCTTGCTGGGCCTGCAAGAATGCGCGCGGCCCATAGGCATAGCCTGCTACAACGCGCTGGCGCATGAATTCCCCATAATCGTTCAGGCGGGTGCGCAGCATTGGCTCGTGAAAGGCCGATGCTTCAAGCCCGAGAATAGCACCATTCACCAGGCGTAGCGCCTCGAGCTGAGGAGCATCGACGGGGATAAGCTCGGCACCTGCGGCCGCGAGCGCCGCTAGCCCGCTTTGCCAGGCGGCGATTGCCGCCGGGGTGCCAAGCGCGCCCCCCGAGCCATCGTTACCCAGTACGCCAATTCGTAAGCCATGCACGCCAGCCTTCAGGTTGGGTAGCGCAAATTCGCTGCCCAGGCGGGTTCGGGTGTCGCGCGGGTCGGGGCCAGCGAGCGCAGACAGCAGCAGCGCGGCGTCGGCGACACTCCGGGTCATTGGCCCGAGGTGGTCGAGCGACCATGCCAGTGGGGTAACACCATAGAGGCTGATGCGCCCAAAGGTTGGCTTGAATCCGACAATGCCACACAGTGACGCGGGGATGCGGATCGAGCCGCCAGTATCGGTGCCGAGCGCGGCGAACACCAGCCCGGCGGCTACGGCCGCGCCCGAACCGCTGCTTGAGCCGCCGGTGTCGTGCGCGGCCTCCCAGGGGTTGTGCGTTGGCCCGTAGTGGGCGTTGTTCGAGCCGGGCGAGTAGGCGAATTCCGACAGGCGGGTTTTGCCAATGATCACAGCACCGGCGGCTTCAAGCCGCTCAACGGCAGCCGCATCGAAGTCGGTCACACGCTCGGCGAAGATACGCGACCCAGCGGTGGTACGCGTGCCGCGCATCGCCAGCAGATCTTTTATGGCGATGGGAATGCCATGTAGCGGCCCGCGATCGTGACCAGCAGCTAGCTCGTGCGCGGCGCGGCGGGCGGCGGCACGCGCCTGCTCGGCGAGTACCAGCTGAAATGCGTTCAGCGCCGGGTCGTGCGCCGCGATCTGGGCGAGGGCCTGCTCGGTCAGCTCTTGCGGCGATACCTGGCGGGCACGCAATTGGGCTGCTACCGCCCCAATTGGCGATGCCGGGTCGGGCGCATCTGCGGCGGGTTGTTGCGATGTGGCTGGGCCAGGTGCCCAGCTATTCAGGTAATCGGGCGTAGCGTCGCTGGGTAGGGCTGCGACCAGTTTCTCGAAATCGAGCAGGCGGCTGAGGAACCCTTTTGCGATGATGCCTTGAATATCGGCGGGATCGGGCTGAATGCCCGCTGCGCGCAAATTCTCATGCAGCCGGTCGAGCACCTGGTCGGGGACACGATTGGCAGTCATGGGAGTCCCTTTCTCTCGTACACATCGGCAGAAAGCTATTGTGGGGAGGCTCGCGGCCAGCTGCAACCAGGGACGAATTGCTGAACAGCGGGCTAGTCTTCGACCAGCTCTTCCAGGCGCAACGATAGCACGCGTGATGCGCCATCTTCGCCCATCGATACGCCATAAATCGTGTCGGCAGCTTCGATGGTGCCGCGATTGTGCGTCACCAGCAGGAACTGCGTCTGGGCACCGAGATCGAGCAGTGCATCGCGGAAGCGCCCAACATTGGCTTCATCCAGGGCGGCATCGACTTCATCGAGCACGCAGAAGGGCGAGGGGTTGACCTTCAAAATGGCGAAGAGTAGCGCCGCTGCGGTGAGCGTGCGCTCGCCGCCCGAGAGTAGCGAAAGGGTTTGCTGGCGTTTG
>JAFEAS010000206.1:0-9748 GCA_018266315.1 Chloroflexi bacterium SZAS-1
ATTCCGCCCAATGCCACACTCGTGTTCGAAGTCGAGCTGCTCGGCATTAATTCTTGAGGCTGGCATGCACGACGAGCTACAAACATTAAACGATACTTTCGCTATTCACGGTTACCTTACCTTTGCCGCCGGGCCAGCCGGCCTGCCCATGGCCGAAATACATAGCCAGCATGCCCAGGCGCTCGTTGCCATCCAGGGCGGGCAGGTCGCGCGCTTTACACCGCATGATACCGCGCCAGTGCTGTGGGTGAGCCGTGCCTGCTCGTATGCCGAAGGGATATCCATCCGTGGCGGCATCCCGGTGTGTTGGCCCTGGTTCGCCCAGCACCCATCCGACCCACAGCAGCCCTTCCACGGCTTTGTGCGCACACGGATGTGGCAGGTGCGCGGCACGGCAGTGTTAGAACAGGATATGGTGCAGCTAAGGCTAGGTATTGTCGATGATGCGGAAACGCTTGCGATCTGGCCGTATACCTTCGATCTTGAGCTGATCGTCACCGTCGGCCCGACACTACAGCTTGAGCTGGTAGCGCACAACACTAGCAACGCGGCATATACCGTCGGCGGCGCACTGCACACCTATTTCCAGGTGGGCGAGGTCGAGCAGGTTGCTATTCGCGGGCTGGAAGGCACTGAGTACATCGACAAAGTGGATGGCGGCGCGCGCAAGCAGCAGCACGGTGCGGTCACGATCGCGGGCGAGATCGATCGTATCTACCTGGACACAAGCGCCGACTGCCTGATTGACGACCCTGTGCTGGGCCGACGCATCCGTGTGGGCAAGGCCAACAGCCGCACCACCGTCGTATGGAATCCCGGCGCTGAGAAAACCCGCGCGATCTCCGACTGCGAAGATGACGAGTTTCACGATTTCGTCTGCGTGGAAACCGCCAAGGCCCAGGCCGATGTCGTTGAGCTACAGCCAGGCAGCGCGCATATGATCAGCCTGACGATCGCGGTTGAGGCCCTGGCAAGCGCGTAACGCCTGACCCACGCAACAACGCGTCCGAACGACACAGATACAACGCTGAATAGATCAGAAGCGAGGCATCCATGAGCGATCTGCGGGCCACGGCGCACCGTGTAATGGCAGAAGAAGGCTTCGCGCCCGAGCTACCGCCCGACGCGGAGGCACAAGCCGAGCATACCACCGCCTGGCAAAACCGGCCCGGCGCGGCACTGCGCGATCTACGCAGCCTGCTCTGGTCGTCGATCGACAACCCCGAATCACGCGATCTTGATCAGATCGAGTATGCCGAACAGCTCGCCAATGGCGATATTCGCGTGCTTGTCGGTATTGCCGATGTCGATGCGCTGGTGCCCGCAGGCTCGCCAATCGACGCACACGCGCAGGTGAATGCTACCTCGGTGTACACCGGCGTGGTCACCTTTCCCATGCTGCCCGACCAGCTTTCATCGGATCTCACCTCACTCATTGCCAATGCCGATCGGCCCGCAATTGTGGTTGAATTCGTGGTAGCCCAGGATGGCAGCCTGCGCAGCAGCAACGTGCAGCGCGCGCTAGTACGTAACCACGCCAAGCTCGATTACGAAAGCGTTGGCGCCTGGCTCGAAGGCCATGCCCTGCCCGATTCCGTCCACGCCCTCCCCGGCCTGGAAGCGCAGCTACGCCTGCAAGACGAAGCGACCGAGCGGCTGCGCGAGCTGCGCCTACGCAATGGTGCGCTCGATCTGGAAACGATTGAAGCGCGCGTCGTGATGGACGACGACCGCGTCAGCGATTTACGCGTGCTGCACAAAAACCGGGCGCGCTACCTGATCGAAAGCTTAATGATTGCCGCCAATGGCGTGCTTGCCAGGCTGCTCGAAGATAGCGGGCGCGCCTCAATCCAGCGCATAGTACGCACCCCCGAGCGCTGGCCGCGCATTGTTGAACTAGCGGCGAGCCTGGGCGAGCGCCTGCCCGCCACCCCCGATTCGCGGGCACTCGCGCGCTTTCTGGCGCGCCAGGAGCAGGCCGATGCACTACACTTCCCCGATTTATCGCTCGCCGTCGTCAAGCTCTTGGGTGCGGGCGAATATACACTGGTGCCGCCCGGCGGCGAGCCTGCCGGGCACTTCGGGCTCGCCATGGCCGATTACACCCACGCCACCGCGCCCAACCGCCGCTACGCCGACATCATCATCCAGCGGCTGGTGAAAGCGCTGCTGGCGCATGCGCCCGCGCCCTACACCGAAGATCAGCTCGCCGCGCTCGCCGCGCACTGCACCGATCGCGACCAGTCCGCCAAAAAGGTTGAACGACGCATGCGCAAATATGCCGCCGTAGCGATTATGCGCGACCGGATTGGCGGCGTATTCGAGGCGATCGTCACCGGCGCATCGCCCAAGGGCACCTATGTGCGCCTGCTCGCACCGCCAGTCGAAGGGCGGGTCATGCGCGGCGAACAAGGGATGGACGTTGGCGACCGCGTGCGCGTGCGGCTAATTGGTGCCAGCGAAGTCACCGGCTTCATCGACTTCGCCCGCGCGTAACCCTGGCTAGCTGCCGCCCCCTTGATGATTACAACTGTAGGCTTCGCAAAAAAGCGACTTCGGCAAGCCGAGGAGTCAACTGTTATGCCCCGCACAGCCCGCGCGCTCACCCTTGAAGACATTGTTTCTTACCCGCTACCGGGCACGGCCATCCCCGGCGCGATTGCGTGGAGTCCCGACGACGCGCTGGTTACGTTCTTACTCAGCCCCGATCGTACCCTTACCCGCCAGCTTTACGCCTGCGACCCAAACACCGGCGCGCGCCATCTGCTGCTCGCCCCCAACGAGGGTGGTGCCACCGAAGACAACATTTCGCTCGAAGAAAAGCTGCGCCGCGAGCGTGCCCGCCAGCGCGAGCTTGGCGTCACACAATATAGCTGGGCGCAGCACGCCAATCGCCTGCTCGTGCCACTACGCGGCGATATCTACATTCAAGATGGGGCCGATGCGCCATTGCGGCGGCTGGTTGCGGGCGGCGGCACACCTGCGCTCACGCCCAAGCTTTCGCCCGATGGTGCATGGGTCGCCTACGTGCGCGATGCCGAGCTGTATGTTGTGCCCGCCGACGGCAGCGCCGCGCCGCGCCAGCTCACCCACGACGCGCGCGGCACTGGCAAAACCAACGGCCTGGCCGAATATGCCGCGCAGGAGGAAATGCACCGCAACGACGGCTTCTGGTGGTCGCCCGACAGCCGCGCGCTGGCGTTCGAGCAGGCCGACGAGACACACATCACCGTCTATCGCATTGTGCACCAGGGCAGTGACGTGGTTGGTGAAGGCGCGCAGGAAGATCACCGCTACCCGTTTGCCGGGCAGGCCAACGCGCGCGTGCGCCTGGGTGTTGTGTCAATCGAAGCGAGTGAGTCGGTTGCGCCCGTATGGATGGATCTGGGCGAGGAAACCGACATCTACCTCGCACGCGTGCAGTGGCTGCGCGATGGCACCCTCAGCGCCCAGCTTCAAAACCGCGCCCAGACCGCGCTTGAGCTAGCCCAGTTCGAACCTGCATCGGGCGAGCGGCGCACCCTACTGCACGAAACGAATGACACCTGGATCAACTTGCATGATATGCAGCGCACGCTTACGTCGGGCGAGCTAGTATGGGCCGCCGAGCGCGATGGCTTTCAGCACCTCTACCTGCACGCCGCCAACGGTAGGCCGCTGCGCCAGCTCACACAGGGCGAATGGCTGGTTGAAAGTATTGCGGGTGTTGACGAAGCGCGCGGCCTTGTCTATGTTACGGGCACCCGCGATGGCGCAACCGAAGCACACTTGTATGCCGTACCGCTCGCCGGTGGCGTGCCGCGCCGCATCACGCAGGCACCCGGCAAGCACCAGGTTGTACTCGACCATGCGTTGCGCCGCTTTGTCGATACGCACGATGCGCTCGACGCGCCACCAACCGTCACGATCCGCGCGCTCGACGATGGCGCGCTATTGGCAACGCTCTTCGCCGAGGCCGATCCGCGCATCGAAGAGCTGGGCCTTACGCCACCCGAACTCATCACCCTCGCAAGCCATGACGGCGCACTGCTGTATGGCGCGATCTATCGCCCACCAGCATCGTTCGGCGCTGGCCCCTTCCCCACAATTGTGTATACCTACGGCGGCCCGCATGCGCAGCTCGTCAGCAATAGCTGGACAATGACTGTGAATATGCGCGCGCAATACCTGCGCAGCCAGGGCTTTCTGGTGTTCGTGCTCGATAATCGCGGCAGCGCGCGGCGCGGCCTGGCCTTCGAAGGTACGATTAAGCACAATATGGGCGATATCGAAGTGCGCGATCAGGTGGACGGTGTGCGCTGGCTGGTGGCGCAGGGCCTGGCCGACCCGGCGCGCGTTGGCGTGTATGGCTGGAGCTATGGCGGCTATATGGCGTGTATGTGCCTGGCCCGCGCCCCCGAAACCTTCACTGTAGCGGTGGCGGGCGCGCCTGTGACGCACTGGGATGGCTACGATACGCACTACACCGAGCGCTATATGGGTATGCCACAGGAAAATCCGGTGGGCTATACGGCCAGCAGTGTTATGGCCCATGTTGAGCATATGCGCGGCAAGCTGCTGTTAGTCCACGGGCTGCTCGACGAAAATGTTCACTTTCGCCATACCGCGCGGCTGATCAACGCGCTGATAAAGGCGCGCAAACCCTACGATCTGTTTCTCTTTCCCGACGAGCGGCATATGCCCCGCGCGCTGGCCGACCGAATGTATCTTGAGGAGCGCATTGTCGAGTATTTCCAGCAGCACCTGTGATACAGCAGTGCGGTCGCTTGCCCACGCAACATCTTCGCTTGCTGGTCTTTTTTACCCTCCGCACAAAAAATAACCAGCAAGAAGAAACAACGGAAAAGCTACGCTATGGCAACCTACATCGGCCTGGACATTGGCGGCACAAAGCTCATGGTTGCGGCAGGCGACGACAACTGCACCATTCTGCGGCGGGTGCGCGCGCCAACACCTGCCCCGCTCGAAGAAGGGCTAGAGCTACTGCACCAGATGATCACTGAGGTTTCGGAAGATGCCGCAATTGCGGGCATTGGCGCGGCGATTGGTGGGCCACTCGATGCGGCGCGCGGCATTGTGTCGCCGCTGCACCAGCCCGCATGGCGCAATGTTCCGCTAAAGCAGATGATGGAAGCGCGCTGGGGCTGCCCGTTCGCGGTCGATGTCGATACGAATGTAGCCGCGCTGGGCGAATACACCCTTGCGCGTTTGAAAGAGCCGCGCTTTCTGTATATTACACTCAGCACTGGGATGGGCGGCGGCTTCCTTACGGATGGAGTGATTTATGCTGGTGCAGGTGGCGCGCACCCCGAAATTGGGCATCAGGCGGTGCCATTTCGCTGCGCCCACCCCGAGCGCGTGGCCTGCGAGTGCGGCGCGCCCGATTGCCTGGAAGCGCTAATTTCAGGGAACGCCATTCGCCGCGTGTATGGCAAGCCCGCCGAGCAGCTGAACGACGACGAGTGGGATGAAGTGGCCTATAACCTGGGCCAGGGGCTGCGCAATATCGCCGCAATCTACACGCCCGACCTGATTGTGCTAGGCGGCGGCGTGGCAGTGGGCGGCGGCGAGCGCTTGCTGAACGGCGCACGCGCAGTGCTTAACACACGACTTACGCTGGTACCCGCGCCCGAGGTACGCCTCAGCCAGCTCGGCTACGATACCGCGCTGCTCGGGGCGCTGGCATTAGCCCGCCACGCAGCCGCACCTGCCTGACGACGCCCGCGCAGAAGCACACGCGCCAGATCAGCTCAATCGCCGCGCCCAATCAGCATAAATGTAGCCCAGTAACGCGGCTCGGCATACAGATGCAGGGCGCGTACCTCATCGGGCACTGCGGGCAGGTGCTGTAGCGCCTCGGCCAGTGCCGGGTCACTCGCGCGCCAGCGATCGAGGGTGGCTTGCAATGCCGCGCCAGTGAGGCTACGCACCGCGACCTGGGCATCGCGAAGTGCAGCAGCCGGGGGTATGCCCGCTAGCAAGCGCGTATAAAATCCTTCCATCACTAATAGTGCCACCAGATCATTCGTTTCCCACAGCGCACACACTACCGCCGGTGCGCCCGCAAAAAGAAACGCGCGCTGTAAACCCAGCAGCTCATCGCCTGGAACTACGTGCGTCACACCGCTGGTGCATGCGCTCAGCGTCACCAGGTCGGCATTCAATTCCAGCTGCGCAATGATCTGCCGCGCGCTGAGCGTATCGCCTAACCCAAGGTATAGCGCCGACCCCAGCGGGTCGTGCGGATCGTAGGCGGCATGCCCGGCAATATGCAGCCAGCCCACATGTGGCCCGTGGGTCAGCAAATCGGTGCTTTTGGGGGCCGGCCCAGCCCACACCATGCCACCGGCCAACTGCGCCACATGGCGTGCCTCTGGCTCGGCATACCGCAGCTGCGCCGCAGAGGAATCGTTATATCCCAGGGCCAGGCAGCCGCTGGCACGCTTGCGCGGGCGGCTCAGGCAGCTCTGCAACAGAATCGTTGCCGAAGGGGCCAGCGCAATTGCGGGGCCGTTGGTACGCAGCAAGGCAGCCCCTTCAGGCGCGTGAAGCGCCATAAATGGCACATAATGCAATGGTCCATGCGGGATGAGATACAGCATCTGACACTGCGCAATCAGTGCCTCGGCAGGCGCAATCAGGTGCTGATAAAGCTCGGGCAGCAGGTTAGCTTCAAGCAACCGCTCGGTCGGTACCGGGTCGCCGCGATGCGGGCGCAGCCGATTGGGGTCTTCCCTGGCATCGAACACGTCGAAACTATCGCGCGAAATTGCAAAGATCAGCGTTTGCGCGGGCTGTGTAAGATGCTGGCGCAAGCGCGCATTCGATGCTGGGATTTTGGCAATAAAGCTTTCGCCGCGCGGCATCACACCCGTTGTAAAGTACTCCAGCAGCAGCGCATCGGCTGGCAGCTGCCGCTGCACGTCGGCCAGTGTCGCTGGCTGCTGCGCGATCTTGGTCAGTAGCCCGGTGTCGGTGGTTACCTCATGCGGGGCGGTAGAGCGATTATTGAGCATGTCAAGGAAGGCGCGCGAACGCGCGCGCTCGACATAGGCAAATGCCTTATCGCGGCGGCCACGCCGCAGGCACAGCTGCACCATTGCCTCATAGACCTGCTGCACTGTGCCCAGCAATCCGATTTTCACCTCCTCGGTCTGGGTGCGTTCACGCATCTGCTCGATATGCTGAATAGCCGTTTCATACGCCGTGTATGCACGCGCCAGCCGCCCCTGACGCTCAAAAACATCCCCACAGCGATAGTATGCCAGCGCCAGGCGCTGCGGGTATTCGGGCGCTTGCTTCAGCGCCAGTGCGCGTTCGTAGGCGGCCAGCGCATCATCCCACAAACTCTGCGATTGGTACAATAACCCCAGATTCAGCCAGGTATCAAGCTGAAGCGTTATCTCATACTGGTTCGCGCCAGCCGCAATTAAATCGAGCGTATGCCGATAACAAGCCTCGCTCGCATCATCATTGCCGCGCAAATGGTCGAGGAAGCCTTGCATCCAATAGAGCATGCTCAGGCGCGCTTGAACCTGTAGCTGCTCGTAGAGCTGAATCGCTGCCTGTGCGTGCAGCTGGGCCTCATCCCAGCGCCCCAGGTACAGTGCATTATTGCCCACCTCGTACAATGCATGCGCCTCGCGGTAGCGGTTGTGGCTGCGCCTGGCAATTTGAAGGCTCGTGTGCGCCAGGACCAACCCCTTCTGGTGATCACCAATCTCGTTATACACCATGCTCTGCGCAATCGTTGCCTGAGCCAGCAGCACCGACTCATCGGCATGGTCTATTGCCGCCTGGGCCAGCTGGTAGAACCGCAATGCGCCATCGAAATCGCCTTGGTACCAGCGTGCGTGGCCTCGCCCGATGAGTACGGCCGCGCGCAAATGCGGTGCAAGGTCGCTTCTGTTATCCAGGTGTTTAAGCTGCGCCTCGCCCTGCTTCAGCTCGCCGGTGCGAATCGCCAGGTAGGCGGTGTAGTAATCGAGCTGGAGGACATGCTCGGGCAGCTGTGGCTGCGCCGCACGCGCTTCAGCCGCATAACGCGCTAATTCCGCCCAATGCAGATATTCGCCCAACAAGAGCCCGAGTGCCCACAAATGCGCAAAGCAGGCCCGCTCGGTACTTTGCTGGTGCGCCGTATCACCATTTTCGGCCATGCGCTGAAGAAAATACTCGAAAATTCGCGTTTGCAACGTTAATTCAATAAGCGGTTGTTCCAAACGCATCTGAACCAGGCAACGCGCTCGCAAATCGTCGGGCAAGCGATAGGCGCGCAGCGGTTGCTCAACCTCAACCACCAGCTCGCTTGCGAGGAAGGCATCGAGTAAGCCGGCATGCTCGGTGGCAAGCGCAGCAAGTACCGCGTGATCAAACCATTCGAGGAGTGCGCACAGCCACAACAACTGTGGGGAATGCGAAAAGGACGGCATAGTCACGGACGCAATCTTTCTGCTTCAAGCGGGGTCCGTCTCGATGGTGCGCGTCATTGTGCCGCTCACTGAAGCGTGCCGATGATGCAAAGATGATTCGCGAACTGTATTCATACAAGGAGGTTTGGGATGAACAGAATGATTTTCAACCGCTACACGCTACCACAAGGTGGTTCGGCAGATGATCTCTATGCCGACGCACAGGTCATTCAGCTGGATGAAATCGCCGGGTCGCCTAAGCCGCGCAGTAGCCGACAGCTTGCCGCACTACGGGCGCACCGGCCTAACCCGGCTATTGAGCAATCGATCTTTGGTACCTCGCTTGAATGGGCGTTTAGAGGGTATATTGTACATCGTTTGCTCGCATCCGATGAGGGCAACCTGCCGGTGGGCAATCGGCCTTCCCAGCCGCTCACGTATGCCGCACGCCAGCGCCAACTTGCCAGCTTCCAGCCTGTCGAGCGCGAGCCTAACCCCGATGACCAGCCGCTGTGCCTGTTCAATGTGCTGGTTGCCACCGAATGGAGTCCCAATAGCGATTTTATCGACATGCTGGCCTGGGCATTTCGGCGCGCCTCGGATTTCTTATACGATGCAACCGATGGGCGCATGGCGTTTGGGCAGGTGGTGGTAGCTGGCCCCGAGCTGCTCGATTGCGCCGATATTCAAATTATGGCTTCGAATCGGCTCAATCCCCGCACCTGGGTGAGCGGCCTGCATAACGAGCTAAAGTATATGGCGATTCGCGCCGGGCGCGGCGCATGGCACAAGAACAACCGGGTAACAATTCCCTGGGATGAGCCTGAAGCCTACCGCACGCTGGTACACGAATGGAGCCATTATGCCCTGGAATTACCCGATGAATACCTTGAGGTACACCACGTTTTTCTTCCCGCCAACGTCGATGCAGCGCAGGCAGCGGCGGCGCGCCTGACGGCGGGCACCTATACGCTCGTGGTGCCTGGTATTAGCCTGGCTACCGAGTCGATCATGGGCACGCTTGAGGGTACGAGCGAGCTGGTGCCGCAGCAGGGTGGGAGTACCACCGAGCGCAAGCAAAATGTATGGGAAATTGTGCGTGAGAAAGGGAGATACCCATTCCTCGATGCCGTAGCAGAGCGCCCGCCGCTTGAGGGGCCGGGTAGCCTGCCGCTACCGCTCCCTACCTTCCACACACTCGCAGCGGCTAGTACCGCGCCCGAAACCCTCACCCTGACGGTACCCAATACTATTGGCGATGAGCACTGCTGGGTGTATGTGATTCGCGGCACGCCCGCAACCCCCGAGCGCGTGATTGCGCAAGGCACGCTCGATGC
>JAFEAS010000206.1:9791-14408 GCA_018266315.1 Chloroflexi bacterium SZAS-1
TCATTGGCGCTGCCGAAGGTACCCTCCAAGTGCAAACCGGCACAATTCAGGCAGCCGATCAGGGCCGCGCGGTCATTTCAGCATGGAAGCTGGCAACACCGCCAACAGCTCCAAATTCGGCTTACCCATTTCCGCTGGTTGACATTGTGCCTGGCCCGCTTTCCGGCGAGCTGCCGGATGAGCGCATTGCGCAGATCAGCGTCCATGTGCAGAGCGACACCAACGCCCAGCCCGCCGCAGTTGCCATCTTCCCTCACGGCCAGATCAACCCCGCCGATGTGCTGCACCTGGGCGCGCCGGATAGCACCAATTGGACAAGCGCACCACAATCGGTCACATCGCTCGATGGGCATGTGCTGCTGCGCTGGGCCGATGGCAGCGTGCTCATCTACACCTACTCGCAGGGCGGCGGCCCAGCCACGCACATTCCACCCGGCCCACCTTCGATCAGCGCAGGCTCCTCGGAAGGCAACATTATGCTGTTCTTCGAGCGCGATCAGCAGGGGCGCAATTACAGCGCCATTCGCGTGGTGACGACCTTAGTGCATGGGCTGTCGCATACGCTGCCCAATGGCGCACAGGCACGCAGCTACGCCTTCAGCATCGCTAGCAACGAACCACTGCCAGTAGCCTTGCACCCAACCGTTGTCATGTACTTCGACCTGAATGCCTCCAAAGATGGCGGCGACCTGCTCATCCATCGCCAGCAGGAAGATGGAAGCTGGGAGGCAATGCCAAGCTATCAACCCGCCGGGTCTTCGTTCATCGCCATGCCGCTACAGCTCGAAACCGGCGCATCTTTGGTAACATTGCAGGCCACGCCACAACGTATTGAGCGTTACCGTATGTATTGGGTTCCGCGCAGCAGCGGATCAGGGTCGGCGTAATCCGGCTTGATATAGGCAGCAGAGAACACCCTGAGCAAAGGCACAAACAAAACAGCGCGCTACCCTCAATAGTAGCGCGCTGGTGACCTGTGCAAATAGTAAACAAAACTTAAATGCTTCGCCTCTAATACTGTAACCCACCCAAGTACCGGTTACATGTTAGTATGGAGGCGATCGTGTATGCAGCCCGAAGCTTCTGATTTCCAGCTCTACGGACTTTTTCGTCGCGCTATTGTCGAACATTCTGACGAAGCTTGGTCGGAGATTTACACCCGATATCGTCCAATGATCGTTGGTTGGGCGCGCCAGCTTTCACACAATGCGATGTTTAGCGAAAGCCCAGAGGACATTGCCGATCATGCATTCGCACGCGCCTGGTTTGCCATCACCCCTACCCAATTCGAGCAGTTCGAATGCGTGGCGGCAGTACTTGCTTACCTGCGCCACTGTGTATTCACCGCTGTCGTCGATGAGTCGCGCGCAGTTGGCGTGCGCGAGCGGATCTGCCAGCATCTTGAACTAGAGTATGTGGCAACCCCCGAGGAAGTGGTCGTCAACGAATTCCTGTACGATGAACTCTGGCAGGCGATTGATGTTCCATCGCTTAATATCCGCGAGCGGATTGTGCTGATTGAAACGTTTGTAGTTGGTCTGCCACCGCGGAGCATTTACCAGCACCACAGCGATCTGTTTAGCTCGATTGAGCAGGTTTATACCATTAAGCGCAACTTGCTCAACCGCCTCGAACGCTGCCCAAGCCTGCGGCGGCTGTATCAGCAGATCGTTTGCTAGCAGCCTTAACGTATTCTTGGTGCCGAATATATTATACGAGTTCCGCTTGATTGCGTACCGTTTGTGGTGCACGGGGGCGGCAAGTCCCCGGCCATTACCAATGTTCGGAGGCGACATAGCCGCCTCCGAATTCTGCTTTGCAGACTCATTATAAATACCCTCAACCCCATACACGCTTCCCCGCCAAAGATAGCAAATCTGGTGTTGCAACATACCTATTTCCACCGAGTGTGGTATTATGCAGCTGCGCGCCAGTAGCGCGGATGCCCAACAGACGCTATAGGAAGTACCTGTAAGGCGCGGGAAGGACGAGAATTATGCTACAGTCGCCACGGCGCGGCATAGTAGCTGTGCTTGTGCTTATATTATTAAGTGGCTGTGCGACATGGACACCATTGCCTGGAATACCTGCTGCGGACGTACCTACAATTCCTGCTGCCACACCTCTTCCCCAAACTACCATACCTACGCTTACGCCAAGCGCCGCACCTCTTCCAAGTGCCACTACCACGCCAAGTGCTACACCCACTGCGGTACCCACCCTTGAGCTGCCAACGCCTACCGCCGCGCTCGCGCCCCTGGCCGCCGAAGAGCGCGAGCGCATTTTTGAGCAAGTGTGGAACCTCGTAAACCGGCGATACCTCTATACCGATTATCGCGGACTCGATTGGGCAGCAATTCGCACTGAGTATGCCTCAAAAGTAGCTGCCGCCGCAGACCCAGCCATATTTTATGCGCTGTTAAGCGAGATGATCGACCGGCTTGGCGATAATCATTCGCGTTTCGAAAATCCACAAGAAGTAGCTAACGAATCGGCGCTAACAAGCGGTGGCCTGGTATACGGCGGCATTGGTGTGTCGATCCGTAGCGATACCAATAGCGCGCTGATTACACAGATCGCAATAGGCGGCCCCGCCGAAATGGCTGGCCTGATGATTCACGATCGCATTCTTGCGATCAACGGTATTCCGATCACCGACACGGCGGCCTTCGGTGCCGATGGCCCGGAAGGGACGGTGCGCGGCCCACCCGGCACCCATGTGCGACTGACCGTGCAGTCTGTGGGGCAAGCGCCGCGCGAGGTCGTACTCACACGCCAGATTATTCCGGGCGACGCCTTCCCGCCGGTGCTTGCCCAGCGCTTGCCCGGCCAAACCGTCGGGTTGCTGCGCATTGACACGTTTAACCGCGAGGAATTGGTAACTTTAGTGCGCGATCAGCTCGATGAACTTCTGGCCGAGGGACCAATCGAAGCACTTATTATCGATGTGCGCGACAACGGCGGTGGCTATGTGGCCGCCCTGCTCGACACGCTGGGGTTATTTATTGATGGCGGGTCAATCGGCAGCACCGCCGGTCGGCGCGACCGTGAAGAGCTTACGATCCCTGCTGGCACGGTTGTGCCAGGCATCGAAAATGTACCAATAGCGGTGTTGATTGATGGTGGCACCGCTAGCGCCGCCGAGATGTTTGCCGCCGGAATGCGAGTGCGCAATCGGGCCGTGCTGGTTGGCGAAACCACCGCAGGCAATACCGAAAATCTGGTACTCCACAATTTCACCGATGGCTCGCGTTTATGGCTGGCAGAATATGCCTATCGCCTGCCGGGTGGTGCCTTAATCGAAGACACGGGGGTGCAGCCCGACCGTGCGATTGCCGCCGAATGGTGGCGCTTCGACCCGGCCGATGACCCACAGGTGCAAGCCGCGCTCGCTGCGCTCCACCACGGGCGCTAATGCCAATACCCGGGCATTGCACTATGTACAGAGCACTATTCTGGGGGCTTTGAACAGGCTTCGCTACCCCGCAGTTGCTTCTTCCAGTGATGCCATCCGCTTGACCATCCAGGCCAGCAGATCAGAATAATCCGCCCAAAGTCGCAGGCGTAGTGATTGACATGCCTGCTGTGCACATGCTATAGTGGCGCAACGGAAATATGCCAATTGTTGTTGTGAAGGAACACCGTTCGATGATCAACCTGCGCGTGATGATGATGATGCAGCCAATTGCGCGGATGCGCAATGCCGGCATGATCTCGCCTACGGCAGGTATATCGCAACCCTGATCTTTTCCCACAGTATGCGATCCTAGCCGTAGGCACACGCACACGCCTACGGCTTTTTGATTCCTACAGAGCCGGGGCATCAACACCAACCGAACGGCAATGGATGACGACCCGGTCGTCGAGGAGGATCGCATGTCGAAGAAGAATAGTTCGTCTGGCGGCAAGAACGGCAAGCCTGGCAGTAAGCAAGGCGGAGGCAAACAGCCAATTGCGCGCGGCACACCACTATCGCGCCGCCCGCCGCGCCAGCCTGGGCGCTAAATCGCCCATAGCACAATCGGGTGCGCCCTAACATAAAGCAGCAATCGCTTTGCACGGCGCACCCATGGCAGAATTCGCACGATTGATTGGATAACCAACCCGAATGATCACAATACAGCATCTACAACAAGCACTTAACCTCGCTGCTAGCAGCGCTACGGCCTGGCGCTGGGCCGGGGCGCGTCTCAACCCACGCGGCGCAATGGCGGGCTAGCCCCGCTTATACTGCGCTATTTGCACATTCCCGACTTATGCTCTATCCTCATAGCACCGATAACGGTTTTCTTCGCTTCCCTGAAACAGAAACGGAGGCATAGCTATGCCTGACCATATTCTTGTCGCTGTTGCCTGGCCCTATGCGAATGGCCCGCGCCACGTTGGGCATGTTGCTGGCTTTGGCGTACCTAGCGATATTTTCGCGCGCTACCACCGCCTGAAGGGCAACCATGTGCTAATGGTGTCGGGCACCGACGAGCACGGCACGCCGATTACGCTGGCCGCCGATAAGGAAGGGGTAACGCCCAAGCAGCTCGCCGACCGCTACAGCCAGGTTATTGGCGACGACCTGCGCAACCTGGGCCTGAGCTACGATACCTTCACCCGCACTACCAC
>JAFEAS010000206.1:14424-14726 GCA_018266315.1 Chloroflexi bacterium SZAS-1
TGCCCGACCGCTATGTCGAAGGGACCTGCCCGATTTGCGGCTACACCGAGGCGCGCGGCGACCAGTGCGACAATTGCGGCAACCAGCTCGACCCGGTTGACCTGATTAACCCGCGCTCAAAGGTCGATGGGCAGCCACCGGTGTTTAAGGAGACTGAACACTTCTTTCTCGATCTTTCGGCCTTTGCCGAACGCCTGGCCGAATGGATTGATACCCAAAGCCACTGGCGGCCCAATGTGCGCAGCTTCTCGCTCAACTTACTGAGCGAATTGCGCCCGCGCGCGATCACCCGCGACCTCGAT
>JAFEAS010000207.1 GCA_018266315.1 Chloroflexi bacterium SZAS-1
TTATACGAAATTTCGGTTAAAGACTCATGGATACGATACTGCAACATTACGCTCTACAAAGCTAAGAACGTAGCTCGTAATGCGTAGTGTCGTACCGAACTTGGTATTAGGCTTGTGGTTAGGCTAGAATCGCGGTGGGCTCAGGCTCGCCCGCCCACAGGCGGCGAAGCTCGTCGCTGGTCGCAAGCAACTCGTCGAGCGTGCCCTGGGCCACCACCTGCCCATCGTGCAGCACAATGATCTGGTCGGCACGGCGTAGGGCCGCCCGGCGGTGCGAAACTGCCAGAATTGTATGCTGCCCGCTGCCAATTTCCATGCGCTCCCACAACAGCCGCTCGGTATCAACATCCAGCGCGCTTGATACATCGTCGAATACGAGCAGATCGGGCTGGCGCACAAACATCCGCGCGGCGGCGGCGCGCTGCACCTGCCCGCCCGAAAGCCGCATGCCTTTCGCGCCAACTGCGGTTGCTAGCCCCTCGGGCATTTGCGCAAGGTCGTGCTCGAACACGGCCAGATGGAGCGCCGCCGTAAGATCGGCGTTGGCTTCGGGAATGCCCAACAGCAAATTTTCGCGCAAGGTATCGCTGAATAGGCGCGGTGCCTGGGCGGTGTAGGCGACGCGCGGCGGCACCAGCCAGGTGCTTGGCTGGGCTACTACTTCATTATTCCATAGCACTGTGCCGCTATCGGCGGGCAATAACCCCAGCAGGGTGCGCAGGAGCGTGGTTTTGCCTGCACCCACCCGCCCGGTGATGACTGTGAATGAACCGCGCGGCACGCACAAGCTCACATTGGTGATGCCACGCCCGGAATCGGGGAAGTGGAAGGTGAGATCGCGCGCCGCAATCGACTGGAATGGCACGCCATCGGCGGGCGGCTGGGCTGGGATTGTGGGGCTGTGTGGCGCGGCCCACACCGGGCCAGGCTGCACCAGGGTTTCGGCAGGTGCACCTTGTAACAGGGTTACCATGCGCTCGAATGAGATGCCTGCCTGGCGGTATTTTGCCAGAATGCGGCCAAAGTGGCCGGTAAAATCGGCGAGCAAGCCCAGGTAGTAGACAAACAGCGCGAAATCGCCCACCGTGAAGGTGCCGCGCTTGATGGCCGCTGCGGTGAGCAGCAAAATAACGCCAGTGCCGATGCTTGCAGCATTCTGAAATACTGCATTCAACACCTCAGTAAACAGGCGGTCGCGCAGGCCCGAAATACGGCGGGCCTCGTTCAGCTGCCGAAAGTGTGCGATCGCACGCTCTTCCGCACCGGCTACCTGCACCGCCTGTACTGCGCCAAACAGCTCGCCAACGAAGCCCGTGACATCGCCGGTGGTAGCGCGGCTGGCGCGCCGGTAGGCTTCAATGCGCTTGCGTGCGATATTCGTTACAACTAGCACCAGCACTAGCGGCAAGAACACCGTTAGGGTGATGAAGGTGTTAATTGTGAGCATAATCCACAGCCCGGCGGCGGCAAACCAGAGCATCGCGACAAGGTCGTTAAAGTGAAAGATGCTCCACAGGGTTTCGTCAATATCTTCGCGGAAGCGGCTCACGGCCTCGCCCGACGACGCAGGCAGCGCGCGCGCACCGGGCCGCTCAAGCACGCGCGCCAGCAAGTTTTTGCGTAGCAATGCGCCCGCCGTGAACACAAATGTTGTGTTGGTCATTGGCAGCACAAGCAGAAACAGCACTTGCCCGACGCCCGTCATCACCAGTAGCGCGGTCAACGTCCATAGATCCAGTCCAGCGCGTGCCTGCCCGCTCAGGGTGTTGAAAAACTCGCGTGCCAGCAACCCGGGTGCCAGGTCGAGCATCAGCACCGCAATAATGGCGCTGAGGTTCAGGGCGTAGATCCACGGCACAAAGCGAATGAGCCGCCAGTAGAACCACCACGCTGGGCGCGTATTCATCTGTGTGTTTGTTGTGTGCATCATGAGTCGCTACTAACTGTGTGCCGGATGCGAACGTGACACGTAACCTTTGGTTCCGCTGTGCCTCGGTGGTGAAATAGCTCGCCACCCTGGGCGAAGATTATGCCAGCACCTCGTCCATGCCCACGCGCAGTAGCTCGGCAAAGCGCGAGTTCGGGTCGTTCATCAGCTGCGCGCGCGGGCCGTACTCGCGAATATGGCCATGTTCGAGAATGAGAATGTCGTCGGCGCGCAGCACCGTAGCCAGCCGATGCGCAATGATGATGCCCGTGCGCCCCTGCAGCAGTCGGTCAACCGCATGTTCAATCATTGCCTCGCTGGCTGGGTCGAGCCGTGACGACGCTTCATCCAAAATCACTAGCCCCGGCTCGCGCAGAAATACGCGTGTGAAGGCTAAAATCTGGGCTTCGCCGGCCGAAAGCCCGCCGCCGCCGGGCGCGAGCAGCGTGTTCAACCCTTCGGGAAGATTGCGCAACCAGGGGAGTAAACCCAGGTCGCCCAATACGCGCTCAATCGCGGCGTCGGGAATCGTGGCATCGAAGAAGGTCAGGTTATCGCGCACGCTGGCGTGGAAGAGCTGCACTTCCTGCGTCACCATCCCAATGCGCTGGCGTAGCTCGCTGCGTGTGGTATCGCGCAGATCAACGCCGCCCAGGTGCACCGCACCAGCGCTTACATCGTACAGGCGGAACAGCAGGCGCGTGAGCGTGGTTTTGCCACTACCGGTGCGGCCCAGCACGCCTAATGTGCGCCCCGGCGCAATCGTAAACGAAACATCGTCAAGTACCAGATCGGGTGTGTCTGTGCCTGGTAGCGGCTGGCTCTCGCCTAGGGTTGGCGCATCCTCATAGGCAAACTGCACCCGCTCGAATGCGACACTGAGGGCGCCCGGCGGCAAGGGCGTGCGGCCATCGACGAACGAGCTATGTGTGGCGTATAGCTCTTGAATGCGGGCAATCCCGGCGGTGGCGCGCTGCAAATCTTCAATCTGGCGCGTAAGCTGGTGAATCGGCTGGTACATCAGCTGGGTGTAGAAAAATACCAGGTAGGCGGTGCCCAGCGATATCTGGCCGCTGTCGAATAGGGCTTTCGCCAGTACATACCCCGCCGCCGTGCCGATTGCAAACAGCACAATCGGTGTTGACCAGGTGGCCGAGCCAATCAGGGAGGCGCGTCGTTCGGCGCGTAGCCGCGTATGGCTGTACCCGGCGAGGCGGCCAAGTGTATAGGCAACCGCGCCGCTTGAGCGAATGTCTTCGGTGCCCGAAAGGCGCTCTTCGATAAAGCCAAATAGCTCGGCGCTGGTCTGGCGCGCGAGTTTCCAATAGGGAATAGCAATACGTTGCGCCCATACAACGGCACCGACCACCACCAGCGCAAACATGCTCATCATCAGCCCAATCTGCCAGTTTTCGAGCATCATTGCGGCCAGAATGCCCACCAGCAGGAGCATGCTACCAAACACCTGGATAACAAACTGGGAAAAGAAGTTTGCTAGCGCGGTCACATCGCCATCGATGCGCTCAATCAGTTCGCCGGGTGTACGGGCTTTGTGGAACGCCAGATCGAGCTTGAGAACATGCAATGCCAGATCGGCGCGCAGCTGATTCGTCGCTGTCCAGCCGACATTTTCGCTGACATAGGTAGCCGCTACGGTAAGCACCTGGCCCAGAATGGCCATGCCCATAAATAGCAGCGCTGCCAGTATAAGCTGGCCTTCGGCACCACCGCTCTGCGCGCTGTCGATGAAATAGCGCAGCAGTTGTGGGTTGGCAACTTGCAGCGCAATACCGCTAAGGAGTAATACTGCCAGCAGTGCAACACGGCTGCGCTGCCGCTGCAAGTAAGTGTTCAGCAGCGCTTGATATTGGTACAGGGCACTCTTCATAGCTCGTGGAGCGGCCACGCATGGCGTAGCCGGGACAGGGGCGGCCTGAAAACAGGCGCGTGGCGATCTTCATGCACATCCGTTCTATCTCCGACTATATAGCGCGCCAGGAATTTTAGCATCGGCCAAAAGATTGAGCGTCGTTTTACTGGCTCGCAAACGTTCTATGAGAGGGGCTATTTGTAGGTAAAGCGAACCGCTGCTGATGATTACAAAAGCGTTACCATATGCCATAATAGAAGGTGAAAAGCGTTCTTATTTTCTGAAGGCTTGCTACATTGTTCCCGATCGCAAAAGCATTGCTACAGCATATTAGGGCGGCACTATGGATACACTTAGCGCTTACCTCGCCCCCGATCGCCTGCATGCCGTGGCGCGTGGGGTTGCACTGCCCGATCGCACCAGTGGCACAGCGCTGTTTGCCGATATTTCGGGCTTTACGCCATTGGCGGCCGCACTCGCCCACGAGCTTGGGCCGCAGCGTGGTGCCGAAGAGCTGACGCGCCAGCTGAACCGTGTGTATGGCGCACTCATCGCCGATGTCGAGCGCTACCACGGCAGCGTGATTAGCTTCAGCGGTGACGCGATTACCTGCTGGTTCGATGCTGGCACTGCCGCCGAGGCCGCTCTAGCCCTAAGCCTGGAACGGGCGGTTGCAAGCGCGCTCGCTATGCAATCGGCAATCAGCCAGTTCGCAAAGATTACTACCCCTTCCGGCACGTTGTTTTCACTGCGTATAAAAGTTGCAATTAGCGCGGGAACATGCCGCCGTTTCCTGGTAGGCAACCCGCAAATTCAGCTGATTGATGTGCTGGCTGGCGCGCTGCTGGATCGCATTGCGATCGCTGAGCAATATACCTATCCTGGCGAAATTTGTGTTGGCGGCGAAGAGGTGGCGCTGCTTGGCAGCCTGCTGCAAGTACGGGCTTGGCGCACAACAGCATATGGTAGTGTGCTAGCCGTGGTGGGTGGGCTGGCGCACCAGGTCGCGCTGCCCCCGCTAGCCCCACCGCTTCAGCTTGATGCGACGGCGGCGCGGCCCTGGGTGCTGCCGCCCATGTATGCACGGTTGCAGCGGGGCGAAGGCCGCTATCTCTCCGAGCTGCGCTCCTCAGTTGCACTATTCCTCAAATTTAGTGGCATTAACTATGATCAGGATGTGGCAGCAGGCGCGCGGCTCAATGCGTTTGTGCAGTGGGTACAAGCCCGGCTCGCGCAGTACGAAGGCCACCTGTTGCAGCTTACGGTGGGTGATAAGGGTAGCTACCTATATGCGGCCTTTGGCGCGCCGATTGCGCACGAGGATGATGCGGCGCGGGCAGTGGCGGCGGCCCTCGCACTACAGGCGCTGCCACCCGAGCTAAACTTCATTCACGAGCTACGCATGGGTATTAGCCAGGGCCAGATGCGCGCGGGCGAATATGGTGGCCCGACCCGCCGCACGTATGGCGTGCTTGGCAACGATGTGAATATCGCCGCGCGCCTGATGAGCGCCGCCGAGCCAGGCCAGATTCTTATTACTGAGCGGATTGCCGCCCCGGTTGCCCCGCTCTACGATTGTGCCGAACTGGGCGCGTTCACGCTGAAAGGCCAGCCCCAGCCGGTGACGGTGTGGGCGATTCGCGGCGCGCGTGCAGGCCACCAGCCCGATGTCCTTAAGGGCCGCCAGCTCACGCCGCTGGTTGGCCGTGCCGCCGAGCAAGCTGCACTGGCCGAGCGTCTGGCGGCGCTCTTACACGGCCAGGCGGCTACCGTTTTGATCGAAGGTGCCGCGGGTATTGGTAAATCGCGCCTGGTGGCCGATCTGGTGGCACGGGCACAGGCCTTGCATATTCCGACACTGCTAGGCGCTGCCGAGGCGATTGAGCAGGCCACACCCTACTACGCCTGGCGGCCAATCATGCGCGAGCTATTGGGGTTGAATGAAGCGACAGATACTGCCTCGGCGCAAGAACAGCTCTTTGCGCAGCTGCCGCCCGATATGCACGCGCGCGCCCCGCTGCTCAACCCGGTGCTGCAGCTGAGCCTGCCCGACACCGAATTGACGGCCGAGCTTACCGGCGAAGTGCGCAACAGCAATACGCAGGAGCTGTTGGTAAGCCTGCTCGTTAGTGCGCCCCGGCCCATGCCCCAGCTGATGATTGTGCTCGAAGATGCTCACTGGCTCGATTCAGCCTCGTGGGCGCTCGTCGCGCTTGTTCAGCGGGCCATCCCGCAGCTGTTGCTAGTGATTGTCTCTCGCCCGCTCGACACCGATGACACCAGCCTGGGCGCAGCTGCTAACAAGGATTATCAGCGCCTGCTCGAAGCACCCGATGTGCAGCGCCTTCCGCTGAGCGCGCTTTCGCCCAATGATGCGATTGTGTTAGTATGCCAGCGGCTAGGGGTGGTGCAGCTGCCGCCGCCCGTAGCCGAGCTTATTCAGCAGCGGGCTGAAGGCCACCCATTTTTCTCAGAAGAGCTAGCCTATGCGCTCCGCGATGCTGGCATGATCCGCATTCAGGCCGGGCAGTGCATCCTCGAGCCCAACGCCAGCCTGCAACTGCTCGATTTCCCTCAGACCATCCAGGGCATTGTCACTAGCCGGATCGACCGCCTGCCGCCCTCGCAGCAGCTGACCCTGAAGATCGCCAGTGTGATTGGGCGCATTTTTCTGCATCGCGCGCTGCACGATATTCACCCGGTTGAGAACGACCGCGCCTACCTGCGCGAGTACCTTAGCACGCTTGAACGCCTGGATATTACCGCGCTGGAGCAGCCCGACCCGAATCTTACGTATTTGTTCAAGCATGCGATTACGCAGGAAGTCGCGTATAACATGCTGCTCTTCGCTCAGCGCTGGCAGCTCCATCAGCTGGTAGCCGAGTGGTATGAACATACGTTCGCCGATGATCTTTCACCCTACTACCCGCTGCTAGCGCACCACTGGTGGCAGGCAGTGGCCCAGCGCCAGTTCGAGCCGCAGCTGGTGTTACGGGCAATTGCTGCATTAGAGCACGCTGGCGAGCAAGCGCTGCGTAATTACGCCAACCGCGAAGCCGTGCGCTTCTTCAGCCAGCTACTTGAGCTGGATCGGAGCCTGGACGCAGCGCAAAACCCGACCGATCATCGGCGGCGCGCCGGGTGGGAGCAGCAGCTGGGCGAAGCATACCAGAACTTGGGTCAGCTGGTTGAAAGCCGAGCACACCTGGAGCGGGCGCTCGTGCTGCTGGGTCAGCCATTCCCCAGCTCACCCCAGGCGCTGCTAGCCGGGCTAGCCCAGCAGGTACGCCTGCAAGTGCAGCACCGGCTGCGGCCCACGACGGTGCAGGCCACCACCCCTGAGGCGCGCGCCGAGGCATTGGCGATGGCGAAAGTGTACAAACTGCTGTCACCGCTCTTTTATGTGCTGAACCAGACTGGGGCGCTGCTCTACACGCTGTTGCAGGCGGTGAACCTGGCCGAGCGGGCTGGCCCTTCGCGCGAGTTGGCCGAAGCATACGCCGGAATGTGTATTGCAGCGGGTATTATTCCATTGCATAATTTAGCCGAAACCTATGCCCAGCTTGCCGAAACCACTGCGCGCGCCTCGGGTAGCCCACATACCCTGGGTTTTGTGCTCTCGCGGGTCAGCATCTACTACATGGGAACGGGCAAGTGGGAAAAGCTTGATCAAGGCTGCGAACAGGCGCAGGGTATTTTCGCCCAGCTTGGCGATTGGACACGGCGCGGCGAGAGCCTGGCGATCTGGCGCTCTTCGCTTGAACGGCGCGGGGCATTTGCGCAGGGCAATAAGCTGACCGAGGAGCTGGATTCGATGGCCCGGCGGGTTAATCATACTCAGCATCAGGTGTGGGCCAGGGCGCAGCGCGCGTCGAACGCATTCTATTCTGGGCAGCCAGCGCTGGCAATTGAACATGCAGAAATGGTGCTGGCAATGCTCGCAGATTCGTCGATCGCCGATCTTCCACCAGTCATTATTGCACATGGCTTAATCGCCCGTGCGCAAGTGTTACAGGGCAATTATACTGCCGCCCGCGCCGCTGCCGATGCTGCCGCCGCATATATGCTGAAATCATCGCGCCCGGTTGCATCGACGCTTGGCGGCCTGATTGGGATGACTGAAGCCTATATCAGGCTGTGGGCTAAGGCCCGGGCCGCGCACGATAGGAGCGCGGCTGAGCTACAGACGCAGGCGCGCCAGGCCTGCCGCATCTTCCAGCGCTTTGCCCGCGTGTATCCCGTGGCTCAGCCGTCGTTCTGGCTCTACCAGGGGCATTATGCTCAGGTCGCCGGGCGATCCGCACAGGCATCGCAGGCGTGGCAAAAAGCCTGGTTGTTTGGCCAGCAGCTTGCAATGCCCTACGAGCAGGCTCTGGCTCACTTTGAGCTAGGGTTCCATTCGCCAGCCCACGACCCGATGCGCCGACTCCACCTTACGCATGCGCGCGACCTCTTTGCTACGCTGGGAGTCGAATACGACTTACAGCGTACTGAGACAGTGCTGCAAGGCACTATGGTGCAATAACTATCACGCACGTTTTCCACCCTGTGGCTGCCGTACATCAAGGAGGCCGCGATGCCGTCCGCACTGTTCCTAATCTTCGAGCTGGGCGTGTATGTGCTTGGGCTGTTGTGTGTTGTGCAAGCGTGGCGACAGAGCCGCGCACAGCTGCTGGGCATTCTGGCGGCGGTAGTATATAGCTTCCTCACTGAAAAATATGCCATTAGCACATTACACGAATACTATTACAATCGCTTCTTGATTATGCTTTGTAGCAACCCCGGTAGTGGCTGGCATGTGGTGACGGAATGCCGCGCACCGAATGGCTGTGTGCCGCTGGCGATCCCGCTTATGGAAAGCCTGATTATTTATGCTGCAATGCGCACGAGCGATCGTTTTCAGGCACCCTGGCAGATTCGCCCGCTCATTGATGGGCTACTTGCCTTAGCACTTGACATTGCGATCGATCCGGTGGTGAGCATTGGTGTGCCCTGCCAGCCGAATCCTACTGCCATTGTTGCCCATGGCTTGGGCTTCTGGGTATGGAAGCTGGTGCCAACTCAGGAAGCATGGCTCGGTGTAGACTTGAACAACTTTGCGGGCTGGTTTTTCGGGGCAGCAGTGTTTTCGCTGACATGGCGGCTGTGGCAGCGCTGGATTCCGTCTGGCAGCAAGGGCTGGCTTGGCGATATTGGCGCGGCGTTGTTAACCATACTGAGCACGCTACTGGTGTTGGTAGCCATTATTCAGGCATATAAAGCGATTGTCGTATGGATCCTGGGCGGCGAACAGTGGGTTCTGTTTGTGCTGATTGTTGCGGCAGCATTGATTGGAGTGCTGCGCTACACGCGGGCCACGCTGCAGCCCTACGCCCTCGATCGGGTGGTGCTGGCGGTGCCCACGTTCTTCTTGTTTTACACATTCGGGGCACTGCTGCTCACTGACCTGTTGCAACGTCGGCCAATCTTGCTGGGGCTGTGGTTGGCGATGTTTGTTGTTGCTGCCGTTGCGTTCACCTGGCCGTACTGGCCGCGGCCTGGCATTCAGCGCGCCAGATCGGTGGGGTGAGAGCAGGTGCTATCTGGCATATCCTTCAGCGTAGCACCACAGAGTAAGGAAACCTATGAGCCGCGCGAGTAAGCTGTGGCGCGCCGTGCTGGCGGGCCAGCGTTTTATCCGCTTTGCTGCGTTTGGGTTTACTGCCATGCTGCCGGTGTTAGGAGCTGCCAGTGTAGTGGCGCGCTTGTCTGTCGGCCAGATACTGGGTTTACTTGGGGTCGCGCTGGCGTATCACAGCTTCAGCTATGTGCATAATGATGTGATTGATCTGCCGATCGACCGGAGCCAGCCGCTACGCCACGATGACCTGCTGGTGCGCGGTGTGGTTAGCTCGCGGCAGGCACTGGCCGTTGCGCTGGCGCAGTTGCCACTCGCCTTGCTGATGACGTTTGCGCTTGGCGGTGGTGTATGGGCGTATTGTACGCTGCTCACCGCCTTTGCGCTGATGGCAGCCTACAACCTGTGGGGCAAGCGCACGCACTTCCCGCCCGCAACCGACATTGCGCAGGGTATGGGGTGGGGGGCGCTTGTGGTGTATGGTGCGTTCGCGGTTGGGGCACAGCCGGGTGCAACAACCTGGGCATTGTGTCTGTTCGTGGTGTTATACATTGTGCTGCTGAATGGTGTGCCCGGCAGCCTGCGGGATCTGGCGAACGACCTGGCTTGTGGCATGTGCTCAACGGCTATTCTGCTGGGTGCGCGCCCGCGCGATGCCGAGCATCTGAATATTCCAACCCGGCTGGTTATTTACACTGCGTTGCTCCAGGCCGCGCTTACAGTGGCGCTGCTGTGGCCGCTGGCGGTGAACACACTTGGGTATGGTGTGGTCGCTCGGTGGGCAACGCTTATCATCGAGCTGTGGCTGGCGTGGCGCATGTCGCAGCTGCTGCTGGTTATCACCTCATCGCAGAGCGACCGACAGACGCTTGGCGCGGCGGTGAAGAATTATATTTTCTTCTCGCTGGCAGCCCCGTTTGCGCTGTTTGTGGCGGCGCTCGAACCGCACACCCTGGCGCTGCTGACATTCAGCTGCATTGCGCCGCTGCTGCCAACCGAATGGTGGGCCGGGCATATGCGCCAGGCGCGCGCGCGCCTTGGATTGAGTCGGCGCGCGTGAAGCTTGTAGCAGTCCCCGCGCAGAAGCAGCGATTCGCGTGACCCTAGCGCATTGTTTCGGTGAGGGTCGTGGCGTGGAATCCCAGGTTCGCAACCCGATCGAGCCAGCCAGGCAGCGCGGCAACGGTGCCACGGCGGCCATGCATCAGCAGAATACCGCCGTTAGCCTCATCGCCGTGCTGGGCGGCCCAATTCAGCCAGCCATCAATCGCCCCATCGTCGGCGCTCCAATGGTAGGCAATATAGCCGTCGCGGGCCAGGATATCGGTGGTGGCCTGGGTAGAATCGCCGTAGGGGTAGCGAAAACAGGGCCGCGATGTCACACCCAGTGTGGATTGAATAATATCGTCCGTTTTATCAAGCTCAGGCATCACGCCGTCCAGGCCAATATGTGAGAACGAGGGGTGGGTAAGCGAGTGGTTGCATACCTCGTGGCCGCCGCTCACAATCGCCCGCGCGGCATCGGGGAAGGCCATTACCCAGCGCCCGGTGAGGAAGAATGTGCCGTGTAAGCCGCGTGCCTGCAAGATTGCCAGAATATCGTAGAGTGTTTGTGCGTCGATCTCAATATCGAATGTGAGCGCGACGTTCCGCGCCGCCGGGTTGCCGCGCCGAATGAGTAGCCCGCCTGCGCCTGGATCGGCAGCCTGATACACCGGGATTACCAGCGGACGGTCGGCGCGGAGTGACTCATTCATGTCCAATCGGTTGAGCCGCGCGATTGCGCCTGCATCGCTGCCCATGCGCTCGGCAATCGCGGCGAGCGTATCGTCGGCGCGCGTGAGCACGGTGGCATAGCTTGCTGGCGCTGGCGTGCTTTCGGGAGTTGGTGGCGCGGTGGGTGGCGGTGGCGCAGTGGGTTCAGGTGTGGGTAGCGCCGGGGTAGCCGTTGCCAGCATAGCAGTTGGTTCTACTGGAATCGTAGCGGTTGCTAGCTCAGCTGTGGGTTGGTTGGTAGCGATGGCGATCAGCGCGGGTGTGGCCGTTGGTGCACTGACTGCCGTGCTGCCCATAAACGCCAAAACATTGCCGCGCAATGCGGGGAGTCCGAGTGCGAGTGCGCCAGCCAACACCAGCCCAGCCCCGCCGATCGCCGCACCGCGCCACAGGCGATTGGTCTGCTGCTGCCCCTTCTTCACAATAAACAGCTGTGTGCTTGCCGGGGCTATGCGCAGCTGTGGCATACCCCAGCCACGCCCCTCCTCAAACTCGGCGAGCGCGCGCCGCCCGGCAGTCACCGCCAGGTCGATGGGCTGATTGGCGGCCAGCGCCAGATAGCACTGGGCAGCAAATCGCGCCGCCAGACGGGCGGGGAGTGTGCCGCCAAACGCAATCGTTGCGGGAAGGGTTGGGCTGAGCAGCGCAGTTGCCAGCGTAGGTAGCGTGGGATTGAGCAATTGCGCATCGCCCTGTGGGCCGGTCAGCGTCACCAGGCGCAGCTGTTTGGCATCGGCCAGCAGCCCGGCCAGGCCGAACAGATCCATTCCGCGCCGGAGCAGCAGGTGCGGCGCGCCGCGCGTGGTATAGGCCACTGGTGCCGCGCAATGCAGAATATGCACCGGCCCCGCCGCCAGGCCATGCTCTAAGGTAGCGGGCGTGGCATCGTTCACCAGTTGCAGCTCAACTGTGCCAGCGCGCACCGCCTCGGCGAGCGCAGCCTCAAGCGCGGCGAGCTGTAATTCTTCGCCTGGGGCCGCAACCGCTAGCACCCGCAATGGGCCAGCGACGGTCAGCGGCGCGGTGGCGGGCACGCCCCGGCTGATGCGTGCGAGTGCGTAGTCGTCGCGCAGGGCCGGTGTCCAGGGCCGGGTTTCGCCCATCGTCAGCCATTCCCATGGCAGGGTAGCTAGCTCGGGCGGCGCGATCTGCAATTGGATCTGAAGGCGGCGCTGATTCTGGGCCGCGCGGCGCGCGGTGGCGAGCAGCAGATCGCGCAGTGGCGGCGTAAACAGCGCCTGCCCCAGGGCACGACCAAGCGTAGCCGCGTCGCCTGCGGGCTGCGTACCTGTGTGGTATAGCCGTTCGGCAATTTGCTGCAATAGCGGCGGTAGCAGCAAATCGCTAGTGCGTTCGGCCTGCCCGGCTATGGCGCGCACTGGGTAGGTATCGCCAAATGCGCGCGGGCCAATTAGTATCTGAAATGGAATAGGGTGATCGCTCATTGCAGCCTATCATAGCACGATCATGGTGGGCTTTTCAAGCATTTTGCTTTCACTTTACCTATGATATACGCACATAGACTGTTCCCTAGCCGATATATAACGTTCCTGCATCAATGTGAAACTTGCCGACTGTGCTCTTTAACCACCTGCAGTAGAAAGATTTACGATGTTGATCAGGATTGCTGTCGCTACTGCCTGTGTATGATTAGTGGGACTTTTGCCTACCGGTTTATTTGCCTGCGGCAGCAAGGTACTTGTTCTTTTTTCTTATTGATTTTGCGTATAGCGCAAAAATCAATAAGAAAATAAAGAAATTGCTCGATTAAGCGAAAGCTCTAATAGGAAAACCATGCCCTGCCCATTGATGCTTACATAGCCCAACTACTGCTACTCCCCCGTATCTTTTGGTTACGAGCAGAGTGCCGCTCACGCAGGTGTTCGATAGCGATCGGGTACAATATCGCCATGATTCGCGCCCACCTAGAAGGACTACACCAATGAATACGACGCTTGTGCTGCTGCCCCAGCCGCGCCAGCTCACACGCGATGCTGGAATATATGTGCTTACAAGCGAGCTGCCAATTGTGCTCAACCCCGCGCCTGAATTGCACAGCGTAGCAGAACGGCTGCGCGCCGTATTGCGTGCGGTTGCGCCCGGGCCGTGGCCGCTTTCGGCATTTGCAGGCCCAATGGCGGCGGTACGTATCTACATCGACCCGACAGGTATTGCGCATGCGCAAGGCTACCGGCTGGCGATTAGCGCGGCGGGGGTTACGATTACCGCGCACGACGCACCAGGCGCATTGTATGCGGTGTATACCTTGGCGCAGATTATTGA
>JAFEAS010000208.1:0-244 GCA_018266315.1 Chloroflexi bacterium SZAS-1
CCTACGTAATATATGACAAAAAATACATATAGGCTATGGAACAAGAAGCACCACACTTCAATGAGATTGCCTCAGTGACATTGCCTACAATGTTCACGAGTGCTATTTCTGAGCCGGCCTTCGAGCGCCTGGGTGTTATTGCTGCTACGGCGTTAGGCCTGCAAGTTATACTGATGGCAATAGACACCCCAGAAGGAGAACAACTATCCATATGCCATGGTATGCCGTGGCCAGAATCTACGAC
>JAFEAS010000208.1:279-18384 GCA_018266315.1 Chloroflexi bacterium SZAS-1
GTTGCACCCATGCCCGCCGCTACAGACCCATCCCTTGCTTGGGGAATTAGCTACCTATTTAGTGCTGGCAATCCATACTACCTCCCAGCAACGGCGCGGCACGATCGTGTTTGGCGATCGGGTACCGCGCGAGCTGTCGCTGGAACAGCAACAGCTTTGTGCTGCATTCGCCGAGCAAGCAGCAGCATTGGTGCTACTGCGCGCCGAGCAATCGCGTGTAGCCGAACTAGAAGCAATAGTACAGGAAGCGCAGCAACGCACCAACATTTTGCTCGATACTCTAGAACGCCAACGCAACCAGGCTGAGATTGTGTTACTCCAGGGCGAGGCGAGTATCAGCGCGCTGTTGGATGCCTTGCCCGATATGATGTTCCGGCTTAATCGCGAAGGCCGTTTCCTCGATTATCGTGCGCCACATGGCTCGTTGTTGTTTGCTTTGCCAGAACAGTTTCTTGGCCGCTTGATTGAGGAAGTGTTGCCAGATTCTATGGCCAGGCAAACACGCTATTATGTGGAACAAGCCCGAACTTTAAATGCGCCACAATTTTTTGAATATCAAATCTCGTTCTCGGAAGGGAAGTCGGGCGATTTCGAGGCGCGCATTGTACCACTTGATAATGATGAAACCCTAGCAATTGTACGCGATATCACTGAGCGCAAGCGACTCGAGGCTCAGGTTTTGCAAATTCAGAAGATTGAGAGCGTTGGCCAGCTGGCAGGCGGTATCGCCCACGATTTCAACAACCTTCTTACCGCCATTATCGGTTATGCCGAGCTTGCAAGCTTGTCGCTCGATCCGGATAGTAATGCTGCGGACGATGTCGAAGAGATACATCGTGCTGCCGAGCGTGCGGCGGGCCTGACCCGCCAGCTACTCTCGTTTGCGCGTTGGCAGGTGATGGAACTGCGCAACGTGCGCCTGAATGAACTGATCTTTGATCTGTATAAGCTTTTACGGCGTTTGATTGGCGAAGATATTGAGCTGATTATTTTGCCAGCGTACCAGGATTTGTGGGTAAAAATCGACCCGGGTCAGATTGAACAGGTGCTTGTGAACCTGGCGATTAATGCGCGCGATGCAATGCCCGAAGGCGGGAAGCTCACGATTGCGGTGGGCCAGCGCACCTTGAGCGAAGAGCAGGCGCGCAAGGTTGTGGGCATGGTGCCTGGCGACTATGTGCTATTGAGCGTGACTGACACGGGCATTGGTATGAATGATCATGTCAAGGCCCACCTGTTCGAGCCGTTTTTTACGACGAAAGAGAAAGGCCGAGGCACCGGGTTAGGTCTAGCAACCTGTTACGGCATTATCAAGCAGCATGGCGGCACAATCGAAATAGATAGTCAAGTAGAGGTTGGAACTACCCTCGAAATCTATCTGCCCCAAATTCATGGCGAAGCGGGCGCGAGCTATAGCCTGCTTGATGAGGCCCGTGGCTTACCGCGCGGCAACGAAACAATTCTGCTTGTGGAAGATGAGCCAGCGGTGCGGGTGCTAGCCGCGCGTGTGCTACGCGCCCAGGGTTATATTGTGCTTGAGGCGGAAAATGGCGACGATGCGCTTTCGATTGCGCGTCAGCGGGGGCGTGCGGTATTACACCTGCTGCTCACCGATGTGGTGATGCCGCGCATGAGCGGTAAAACCCTGGCCGAGCGCGTGACGGCGATGCTGCCGGATGTAAAAGTACTGTTCACTTCAGGCTATACTAGCGATATTATGATCTATCAGGGCCCTGCTGGCACCGGCCTGGCATTTTTACAGAAGCCATTTACACCGGTGACACTGGCACGTAAGGTTCGTGAGGTACTCGATTCATAGGCGTCAGAAGGAATATGCCATGAGCGCTGCCACATATCTAATCAGCGATCTTCATCTTGGCCCCGGGCGTAACCCGGCTACTGGCAGCTGGGATGCGCTTGAAGATTTTACCGCCGATGCAGCGCTGTCAGCATTTCTCGATCAGATCAGCGTGGCAGCGGGCACCTCCCCGATCGAACTCATTATCGCGGGTGATTTCATCGATTACCCGCAGATACTGCCCGAGCTTGCGCTCACCTCGCCACGCAATGCGCGTGGTACCACCGAGGCCGAGTCGATTGAGCGCACGCGGGTGGTGCTTGGGCAACTCCCCGAGCGCAACAGCGGGCATCCCCTGGTGTTTGCACGCTTGCGCCAGTTCATGGCCGATGGGCATTCGATTACAATCCTGGTGGGCAATCACGATATTGATCTGCTCTGGCCGGGGGTGTGGGCGCTGATCTACGCTGCAATCTATCCACCTGGTGCGGCGGGTACGCTGCGCCGTGAGGCGTATAGCTATACCGTGGGCAATGCCGAGCGCGGGCGCGTATACATTGAGCACGGCCACGAGCGCGACCCCGAGAATTGCTTTGGTGAGCGGATGAGCCAGCCCTTCGGCGATGATGGCACGGGCATGATGCGGCTGAAGCGCTGCTATGGCACGCTATTCGTTGATAAAATTTACAATCAGCTAGAGGGCGAGCGCTGGTTTATTGATAATGTAAAGCCGATTTCAAAGATTATTGGCCTGGGCTTGAAGAACGACCTATTCTATACTGGCGGCGCGCTGGCACTGATTATCAAATTTTTCTTTACCGCTGGGCTGCCGCCCAAGCAGCTTTCGACTGTGCTCGACGATGCCGAAACCTGGCCGCAGGGCCAGCGTACTCCCAACGCGCTGCTCGGTGCCGTGAAAGATGACGACTTGCGCGCCTATGTTGAGCAGCGCTTGACCGACCCGCAGGTGCGTGCGGAATTTGGTGCCGAAATCGCGCGCTTCGACGAGCAGGATTGGCGCGAGATGCGGGCAGGCGCGCCGCGCCAGCCAAGTGTTGAAACGATTGCCGATGATAAGCCGCGCTCGGTGCTGCTGGCCGCCGAAGAAGAAGATTACTACCGGGCTGGGGCGCGCGAGGTGCTGGCGCTCGACCCGGGCATTACAACAGTGATCATGGGCCATACCCACGCCGCTATCGATGGGCTGACCAGCCCAATTTACCTGGCGGGCAGTCGCACTGGCTATTATTTTAACAGCGGCACGTGGACGCCCCACCTGCGCGCGCGGCCCGGGCGGGGGTACTCCTGGGCCGAAATTGCCGACCCAAACAACTATACCTCTTCGTTTACCTACCTCGAGCTGGTGCCCAACGACGCTGGCGAGTACCGCGTGGAGCTGCACAACTGGGCTGCTGAGCAGCCAGGCTAATGCGCGGCCTCAAGTACGAAATCGACCTCGAAGGTGCGGCCCCAGGGCAGGCGCACGCTGCTCGGTGTGATGCGGTAGCGCCCGGCAAACCCTGGTAACTGACCAATCAGTGTGTTCAGGCGTTCCTCGATGAATGCCAGGGCAGCCGGTAGCGTGGCTGCATCTGGCTCGGCGGTGGCGTGGGTAGCCTGTAGCCAGGCGCGCAGCTCGGCGCGTACCAGGTGCTGGTAGCCCCAATCTTCGAGCAGGCGGTGCAGTAGGAAGCGCTCGTGTGCAGCACGCCCGCTGGCCCCAGCGATCAGGCGGGCCACGCTGGCCTGTGCCAGAGCGGTGCCAATCGTGTTGCCAGCCGTGTTCCATGCGCCATAGGCCGCCAGTTCGGGCAGCGCGGCCTGGGCGAATAGTAGCTCGCTGAAAGCCGGGTCGGCACCATTAGGATAGGCAACATCGAGCACGGCCACGGGCTGCCCACGCGCCTGCCGCGCAGCGATGGCATTTGCCAGCGTCTGAAGCTCATCCCACCGGCTGGTGCGCTCAGCAGCAGCAAATTCGGGTAGCCACTCGCTGCGGCGCGCGAGCGGCGCGTTCACGGCGAGCCAGATGTCTGCGGCATCTCCTTGCTCAATCGTCCGCCCGCCTACTGCATGTACCTGCCGTTCGAGGGTGAGGCGAATCGGGCCATCTTCATAGGCGGCAACGTTTGCGGCGGCATGCGGCGGGGCATAGGTTGCGGCGAACCATGGCGCTACCCCGGCCTGCGCGTTCAGCAGCCGCGCCACCAGGGCCGAGCCGACCTCATCGGCGCCGGGGTACATAAGGAGCCGGGGCTGAGCCAACGGTTGTGCGCCAGGGCTGGCTGCCAGGTCATTTCCAAACCCAAGCAGCTGCGCCCATTCCTGCAGCCAGCGCTTCTCGCGTGAAGGCAGGCCATACGGGCTGGTATCGTCGGAGCTGAGTACCAGCGTGTCGAACACACCAGCCGCGAGCAAGTGCAGTACTGCCAGGTTGACGCTGTGGTTACGCAGGCGGCGTTGCAGAAAATCGTGCTGGTGCGCAGCGGGAATATTCGCTTCGAGTGTGGCTAGCTCGGCGTCGACGGCTGGCCCCTGGCCGCGCTGGTCGAGCAGCTGCGCGAAGCGGTAGAGGCGTGTGCCGTAGCTGGCCCAATATTCTGGCTCTTCGATGCTGTCGTCGGCATTTGAGACGCGCGTGATGACATTGAAGCCCAGAGTCGGCAGACCAGGAAAGCGTGTGCGCAGCGTGCGCAGCCAATCGAGCCGCGCAATAATCGCGCTGGCTGGCTCGTCGCTGGTGCGGGCGGCGATGAGTCCGCCGTAGCCTAGCATCTCGCATGAGACAATCAGCGCGTCGAGCTGGGGCGCAACGGTATCAAGCCAGTTGATTAGGGCGGCACAGTTGGCTGGGCGACGGCGCGCACTTAACCGCGCCGCGGGTGGTATGTGTAAGCGCGCGCCTGCAATCGCGGCGATCATCGCCGGGTCGCGCGTGTTAGCCGGGCGCTCATCGAGCGGCAGCAGGCCGATGTGCATCTGGCGCGCCTTTCGGTAGGCTGTATGGGCTGTGTCTTACGTGGGCGGCATGCCGGCTAGCTGCGCGCGAATCGCCGTCGAGGAGAGATCAACCCGAAAGGCCGACTCGGGCAGCTCGCTGAACAGGTCGCTGGCCTGCGGCGGCATTGGAATGTCGCGCAGGGTGCGGAACATACCCTCGTCGAGCCGACCGGCCACGAGGAAGCGGCAGCCCTGGGCGCGGATGTGGGCCAGCGCGGCATCGCGGCCAGCGTCGCCGCCGTAGTAGCGCGGCTCAACCAGCCGCTCGGCAGTGTCGTAGCCTACCACAAACACGCAGCCGGGGTAGAGATTCGCCTTGCCCACAAACAGCGGCTCGCGCGAGAGCACCACCGGGTAGCGCCAGCGAAATTGCGCCAGCCGATGTTCGATTTCGGCGTAACTAAGCGGCGGTTTGTCGGCATTTGCCACCGGCAGCTCGAAGGCCACGGGCATGCCGAGCGTGGCGCTGGCAGCCTGGGCCAGCCGCTCGTGGCCGGCATGGAGCGGGTTGAACGAGCCAGAAAGCAGCGCACCATGAACCGGCGCGTCGGCGCTGAGCGTGCCATCAGGTGCAACGCTTACCGCGCGGGCCGCGCCTGCCAGCAGCTGGGCAATCGGGTCGGCCATTGGCGTGCGGGCTTGCGCTACCTGTTCACCTGCTGCGAGCGGCAGCGGCAACGTTGCGTCAAGGCCGCATCCTTCCGCAATCGCGCGAATCAGCAGGCGGCTCACTAATTCTTCTTCGCCCAGGCGATCGCGCAGCCCTTTGCTCATGGTCAGACCATAGGTCGTAACCCCGGCCTGGTCGCGCACCGCGAGCCACACCCGGTCGTCGCCGCGCCGCGCCCGGTCGGTGACAAGCGCAGCGGTGCAACCAACCCCCAGGCAGGGCACGTCTGGCTCGGCCAGGCGGCGCGCACGGCGGTAGGCCGCTACGGCCATAGCCGTCGCCGTTTCGGGCGAAACAAACTGCTCGGGCGGCTGGCCGAGCAAATCGGCCATCGAGCCGGGTGCATAGCGGTCGGTCGCTTCGAGGATGGTGCGCGATGAGCCAGGCACCGCGTGCAGCCAGAACAGCGCCATGCTGGCGGCCCCGGCAAATTCTAGCACCAGCTTATGTGCCGCAGCATGAATTGCGGTAATCTGTGTTTCGGTGTCAGGTTCTAACATAGGCTGTATCGTACCATAAAATGCTGGCGCGCTTGTAAGCACTTTGCTGGTCGGGGTCGCCGCTTGATTCGTGGTGCGAGGGCTGTGGTACAATAGCGCACTACACACCACGATAGTTGAAGCCATCGATTGCAGCGCGAGGAGGCCGCCTCATGCCAGGGTTGGAAAGGGTTGCCATCTTTACCAACGAGTACCCACCGAATGTCTATGGCGGTGCGGGCGTGCATGTTGAATATTTAAGCCGCGAACTGGCGAAATTGGTGCCTGTAGAAGTACGCTGCTTTGGTGAGCAGAACGACGATCCCCCGAATCTGCGCGTTAAAGGGTACACCCCCTGGGCCGAGGCCAAGCAGAATACCGACCCGCGCTTTGGCGGCGCGCTCGACGCCTTCGAGCGCAGCCTGCGCATGGCCAAAGATACGCTGGACGCGAGTGTTGTTCATTGCCATACCTGGTACACCGATATGGCTGGCTTCCTGGCGAAGAAGCTATGGGGCGTGCCGCTAGTTGTCACCATTCACTCGCTTGAGCCGCTGCGCCCCTGGAAGGTTGAGCAGCTGGGGTACGGCTACCACCTAAGCAGCTGGATCGAGCGTACCGGCATTGAAGATGCCGACGCAATTATTGCAGTATCGCAGGAAACCCGGAATGACGTTTTGCGTCTGTTCAATGTCGATGCGGCCAAGGTGCATGTGATCCACAACGGAATCGACTTGCAGCAATACCGCGCCACCGCCGCCAGCGATGCTCTTACCCGCCGCGGCGTCGATCCGAGCAAGCCGTTTGTGCTGTTCGTCGGGCGCATCACCCGCCAGAAGGGCATTATTCATCTCGTCAACGCCATTCCGGAAATCGACCCATCGCTACAAGTGGTGCTGTGCGCGGGCGCGCCCGACACGAAAGAGATCGGCCAGGAAATGGCCGAGCGCGTGGCCGAAGTCAGCGCGCAGCGCGATGGCGTGATCTGGATTCAAGAGATGCTGCCGCGCGAAGATGTGATTCAGTTTTACGCGGCGGCCTCGGTCTTTTGCTGCCCCTCGGTGTACGAGCCGTTCGGTATCATCAACCTTGAGGCGATGGCCTGCGAAACGGCAGTCGTGGCCTCGGCGGTGGGCGGCATCCCCGAGGTGGTCGTTCCTGGCGAGACCGGCGAGCTGGTGCCGCTTGAGCTGAAGCTCGGAACATTTGACCCGGTTGACCCCGCGCGCTTCGCCCACGACCTGGCGACGGCAATTAACAAGGTTGCGCGCGATCCGGCGCTGATGGCGCGTTACGGCGCGGCTGGCCGCCGCCGCGTTGAAGATCATTTCAGCTGGACGGCAATTGCCCAGCGCACACTAGCGCTGTATCAGACACTGGTGTAAGTTCCTGCTACCAACAGCTACGCACCGGAATAGCCCGTTACTCGATAGAGAATAAAGAAACGCCTATGACAACTGCACCAACTATCTTTGAAATTGGAACCGAACAGCTCGCGGTCGAGCTGCCAAGCGATGGGCGCAGCCGGGTTGTGATCGAGCGGATTCAACCGGCGATCGATGGTGGGCGTTTCCCAATTAAGCGCGTGGTTGGCGAGCGCGTGGAGGTTGAGGCCGATATCTTCACCGATAGCCACGATGCCCTTTCGGCGGTGTTACTCTACCGTGCCGAATGCGATGAGCAGTGGTTCGAGGCACCGATGGAGGCGCTGGTGAACGACCGCTGGCATGGCGCGTTTACTGTGGCGCATATCGGGCAGGCAAGCTACACCGTGCAGGCGTGGGTCGATCATTTCAAATCGTGGGCGCGCGACATGGCTAAGCGTATTGCTGCTAATGTGGTTGCCCCGGTTGATCTTGAAATTGGCGCACGCCTGGTAGAAGCAGCACGCGCGCGGGCCGCCGGGGCCGATGCGACCCAGCTCGGCCAATATGTAGCGTCACTGCGGGCGGGTGCCAGCTCGATGGCGCTTGAACCTGAGCTGGCAAACTTGATGGCGCGCTACAGCGAACGGCATTTCGCAACGACTGCGCCGGTGCTGCCGGTGGTTGTCGATCGCGAGCGCGCTGTGTTTAGCACATGGTACGAGCTGTTTCCGCGTAATACCTCGCCCGAAGCTGGCCGCCACGGCACCTTCACAGATGTTGAAGCGCGCCTGCCCTATATTGCCGAGCTTGGCTTCGATGTACTCTACCTCACGCCCATCCACCCGATCGGCCATCTATTCCGCAAGGGCAAGGACAACAGCCCGACCGCCCTGCCCGGCGAGCCGGGCAGCCCTTACGCGGTTGGCAACGAACATGGCGGGCATCAAAGCATTCATCCCGAGCTGGGCACGCTCGATGATTTCCGCAGCCTGGTGCAGGCCGCACGCGATCTTGGCATTGAAATTGCGCTCGATAACGCCTTCCAGTGCTCGCCCGATCATCCGTATGTGCGCGATCACCCCGACTGGTTCTACGTGCGGCCCGATGGCAGCATCCAATACGCCGAAAACCCGCCCAAGAAGTACCAGGATGTATATCCCTTTAACTTCGAAAGTGGCGACTGGCAGGCGATGTGGCTGGAGCTGAAGCGCTTTTTCTTGTTTTGGGCCGAGCAGGGCGTGCGGATCTTCCGCGTCGATAACCCGCATACCAAAGCATTTGTGTTCTGGGAATGGTGCATCGGCGAGCTGAAGCGCGAATACCCCGACCTGATCTTCCTCTCGGAGGCGTTTACGCGCCCCAAAGTCATGTATCGGCTGGCAAAGGAGGGCTTCACCCAGTCGTATACCTATTTCGCCTGGCGCACTACCAAGGCCGAGCTGACCGAGTATATGACTGAGCTGACGCGCACCGAGGTGCGTGAGTTCTTCCGCCCAAATTTCTGGCCCACCACCCACGATATTCTTACGCCGCAGTTCTACGAAGGGCATCGCGCGCTGTTTATTGCCCGCTTTGTGCTGGCCGCCACACTCACCGCCAGCTATGGCATTTACGGCCCGGCCTACGAGCTGATGCTGCATACGCCAGTGGCTGGGCGCGAAGAATACATTGACAACGAGAAGTACGAATTGAAGGTGTGGAACCTCGACGACCCGCGCAGCTTGCGCCCGCTGATCGCGCGCATCAATCATATTCGCCGCGAGCATATCGCGCTGCAGCGCAACGAGAGCCTGCGCTTCCACCGGGTGGAAAATAACTATCTTGAAAACGACCAGCTGATTGCCTACTCGAAGCAATCGCCCGATGGGCAGGATATTATCCTCACCGTCGTCAATCTCGACCCGGTCAATGTGCAGTCGGGCTGGGTGCAGCTGCCTCTGGCCGAGTGGGGCATTGCCGCAGGCGATTCGTTCTACGCCCACGATCTGCTGAGCGACGCCCGCTACACCTGGAATAGCGAGTGGGATTTTGTGCGGCTCGACCCGGCTAGCCTGCCGGTGCACATCTTCCACATCCAGCGCTCTCCCACCGAGCGCAATTTCGATTACTATATGTAAGCCGCTACAGTATGGCCTGGTATAGAGCAGCACACATATCCTGGGCGTACCTGGGAGTGTGTGCTTTTGTATACCGCATCGTTGCGAATGAAAGGATAGCGCATGGCCCCGCATGCTGTTGCTAAGCTGCCAGTGCTGGCCGGTTTCGAAGATTGGGAAGCGCTATTTCAGCCTGGCCGCTGGGCTGCGCTTGAACAGATTTTGCCGAAGTATATGCGCCCACGCCGCTGGTTTAGTGGCAAGGCTCGTACCCTCGCCGGTGTGCATATTCAGGCGGCGCTGCCGTTGCGCTACGCCGAACACACCGCCTATATTACGCTGGTGCAGGTGAACTATGCCGATGGCGGGGCCGAAACCTATGTGCTGCCACTCGCTTATACCAGCCTCGCCGCAGCCACCCGCGCCACCATGCCAGTACACGCGCTGGTGGCGAAAATTGCCGACGGCGTGCTGTTCGACCCGATCTACGACGCGGCATTTTGTGGTGCGCTGCTCGACATCATTGCAGCGCAGGCCCAGGTACACACCAGCGCCGGTGATCTGCTTGCCAGCACCAGCAGCGCATTTGCACGCCTGCGCGGCCCGCTCGGCGAGGTGCTAACGCCTAAGGTGAGCACTGCCGAGCAGAGCAATAGCTCGATTATTTTCGGGCAGCGCCTGATTATGAAGCTGTTCCGGCGGCTTGAGCCAGGGCTGAACCCCGACCTGGAGATTGGCGCGTTTCTCACCGATCACGGCAATTTTGCGCATATTCCGCCGGTGGCGGGCGCGATTGAGTTTGTGCAGGGCGACACGCGTATGACTCTAGCGTTGCTGCAGGGCTTTGTGCCGAATCGCGGCGACGCCTGGTATTACACCCTTGCGACGATTGCCGCCACCTTCGGCCACATCCTGGCGCGCCCGGCTGAATTTAGCCTGACGGTGGGTGCCGCGCCCGGCCTGTTCGCCGATAGCGCGCTGCCGCTGCCGCCCGAAGCGAACACGCTGCTGGGCGAGTTTGCGGTGTCGGCGGCATTGCTCGGCCAGCGCACCGGCGAAATGCACCTGGCGCTTGCCAGCGATGCCACTGCGCCCGCGTTTGCGCCCGCGCCGTTCACCCAGGAATACCAGGCCATGCTGCTAGGCTCGATGGAAAGGCGCGCACAGCAATCGTTTGCGCTGTTGCGTACTAGTGTAGAGCGCCTACCCACCACACTGCAACCTGATGCCCAGCGCTTGCTTGCGCGCGAGGATGCGGTGTTTGCGCGGCTGCGCACAGCGCTCGCCCAGCCAGTACAGGCCCAGCGCAGCCGAATTCATGGCGATTACCACCTGGGCCAAGTGCTGTACACCGGCAGCGACTTTTTTATCATCGACTTTGAGGGCGAGCCGGCCCGGCCGCTGAGCGAGCGCCGCCAGAAGGGCGTGCCACTGCAAGATGTGGCGGGCATGCTGCGCTCGCTGCACTACGCGCCTTACGCCGTGCTGTTTGGTCAGGCTCCCGGTGTGGCCTTCAGCGAAGACGAGCAGGCGGCGCTTGAGCCATGGGCGAGAGCGTGGCACCGCTGGGCCAGCGCGGCCTTCTTCCGCAGCTACCTGGCGACGGTGGGTGACGCGCCGGTGCTGCCGCCGCCCACCGTGCTGCACACCTTGTTCGATGCGTTTATGCTCGATAAGGCGGTGTACGAGCTACGCTACGAGCTGAACAATCGCCCTGGTTGGGCGGGCATTCCACTGGAGGGCGTGCTCCAGCTGATTGAGTAGTGCGTCGGTCCAATTCGTTCAGGCTGGCTCGGGGGGGCAGCGCCGAACTTCAGGCTGTACCCCTTTTTGTTGGTAAAATACATAGCCCAAAAACGCGCGTAGCAACGTTCCATATACACAACATTATTTGGAATGAGCATTACATCATTGGACGATTATTCATCAACCGACCGCGCGCATCTGGCGCAGCTGCGTAAGACCAAGCGCGACCGCCTGCATGTGTTAGAGCTACAGGAAGCGCGCCATGGTAGCTATACCGAGGCCGGGGTGCTGCTTGAGATTAGGGATTTGCGTGCGGCACTTGTCGCGCTCGATGCGCGCCTGGCTGAGCTAGCGGCGCAGCCGCCCGCAACTACGCCGGTGCCTGCCGCGATTGCGCCGGTGCTGCCCGCCGTGGTTGCGCCGCCCGCCGCGCCCCAGGCGTTTGCCAACCCATTTACCCCTGGCGTAGTAGTTCCGCCCGATCGCTTCATCGGGCGGGCATACGAGCTGCGCACAATTCTGGCGCGGCTGGAAAACCTGCTCAGTGTGTCGATAGTACGAGTATGCCCGCCAGGCCAGCCCTTGCCCCGCCACCCCCCCCAAGCCACAAAGAGTGCGGTAACGCCGATAAAAACATCCATCATTGCCGGAAAGAACGAGGCATCGTCATTCACGCCGGCCTGCACATCTTCCTTTGTAATTACAATATTTCCGATTAACAATTTATATGCGTGCGCACACACTAATATTTTGCATGCGTGCGCACACATTTGTCAAAATCAAAAACCATTTGTAATACATTACGCAAGAGAAGCACTCACTTTATAGCTACTCCGCCAGAAGTTCAGTTTTTGCGCTGGTAAAAGGTGAATTTTCTACGTTCGCCAGCATCGAGAATGGGCGAAGTGAAGGAAAGAAAGTTGAGGATAACAAGACGTGGGTGAACGCAAAACATCAGTTAAAGGCTGTATGAAAAGTATAGGGTAAAAGGAATATCATTTTAGAAGCGAGATTGGGAGATTAGGAGATTGACCAGCTACGCTCTCAATCTCCTAATCTCCCAATTGTGCTACTGTGTAATTAATTATGCCTCTGTGTACTACTAATTCTCAATCCAAAACTATCAGTCCTTCGGCACCTTGACGATATCGTACTCTGCTTGATCCGGATTGGGGACACCGAAACGAGCGTTGACGACGTAGAGTGAATCACCACAGCCTGCAATGGTGGATGGCACCCGAAAGTCTGGATCGTTGATGGTGCGCTCGATAGTGCCTGACGTAAAATCGTGGTTGAGGTTGACAACTGCAATGTTGAACGAGTTTTGCACCACATAGAGGCGTGAACCGCCAAAGAGAAGGCCATCCCCGACCGGAACTGTAGCACCACCCAGATCGATCAGCTTTGTTAGCCCAGTTGCCGGATCGACCCGGAATAGATACCCTGTGATGGTTTGTACGACCACCAGCCACCTGCCGTCGGGCGTAGCTTCGATGCCATTGCAATTGAGGATGAGTTTGCCGGGAACCTGCGGTGCCAGGACAAAATCACCGCTCAATGGAATCCGGTTCACCGCCGCTTGATCGGGCAGCGCACCATCAGAGCCGAGTGGCACACGGTATAGGAACGCGTCAAAAGAATCTGTGAAGTATGCGGCATCACGGGTCACGATCACGTCGTTGACAAGTATGTTGAATGGCGAGGTATTCAAAACCTCCTGGAACTGATAGGTCTTCAGCAGAGTTCCCGTAGCAGTATCGTACACGCGCCCCTCCCCACTGAGTCCCCCGGCCACGAACAAATAATTCGTGCGCGGGTCAACATACATCCCCATCGCCATCTGACCAGATTGACCTTGCACCCAGACATCTCCTTGGCCAGAGCCAAAGTCACCCCTATAAATTGCGCCGTCTACCAATGAGCCAACATAGAATAACGACCCGCTTCCGGCAGTGATGCCCTCCGGTTGCCACCCAATAGGTAGAGAGATGATTTTGGGGAATGTACCTTCCGCCATTGAATTCGCTGACATTGTTTTTGTGCTCCTTATAGAAATGACTCTTAAACATGGCACAATCTTACGGTATTGAATTCTTTGGTCGATTGTGCCCTGTTTAAATTAGGTGTCTATGCTGTTGTTGATGTATCGGTACTTTCTGTGTCTTGCACTGTCAAGCCCAGTCTTTGTAACAATGCATTGATCTCATAGCGGTAGAACGCGGCACTCTCTCCAACCACTCGTCCCAGGTGATCGAATAGCTCTAGCATCACCATTCCGTGAATGCGCACCCAAGTGCTCAACAGCAGACAAAGCAGCGTGTCGGGGAGGTCGTGACCTGTCTCCAGTTGCCAGGTTGCTAGGTGCGTCAAAATACTCGCCGGAACGGATGTGTACTCTGGCGGGATGCTCAGCTCGCCACTCTGGTAGGCTTCCCAAAAGCAGCGAACCAGACCATCGAAAGGTCGCCGCGCCAAAGGAACGGTGACCTCGGCTGGCGCGACATAACCGGGGATCGGGTTGCCATAGATGAGTTGAAAATCTACCGGATGGACGACCGCCCATTCGCGATAAGCTAGACATAAGGCGGTGATCTTCTGCGCGCTGCTCTGCGTCGCCATAGTTGACTCTACAGCTTGCATGGCGTCAGCCAAATCTTTGAAGGCGTCCACAATGAGCGCGGTTACCAGATCGTCGCGGCTGGCAAAGTAGCGATAGAGTGCCGGCCCACTCATCTTCATCGTACGCGCAATTGCGTTGAGGGAGATACTAGCGGTACCACTGGCAGTCATCTGCTGGTGGGCAATGGCTTTGATTTCGGCGATGGTCTGATCGCGCCAACGTTCTCTTCGGGTCAAGGGTCACTCGCAGTCAGTTCACAGATTCAAAAGCAACAGCATATCACTTTAATTATATACTATAACATATTTTATAGGGTTTCACTCTCTTGTCAAATTAGCAGTAGTGCCAAAAGTAATATAACAATGCCCATCAAAATGTAAAGAGAACAGCTGCCGCGGCCGCGACAGCTTGTCCACTGGATGCAGGCTTTGCGCCGATCGCAACTACACGTTCCATTTTCGCTACATCCAGATCGAAGACAGTCAGCTCACCGCCTGCTTGGGCAAGGTTCGATGCCAGCAGATCGCCCATCTTGCCAAGACCAACAAAGCCAATTTTTGTTGTTCGCTCCTAATTTTTGGTGTGTGACGCCCGCCAGCGCGCCCAGTATTTTTGGCTCACCCTCGCCATTTTCTCTTCAACAAAGGGTCAAACCGAGCGGCGATCAAGGCAAAAGCGGGTTCACCCCGCGCACATTGACGCCCAACTCATACACCAGATTGCCGCCTGTGCCACCCAACAGCACCACCCACACCAGCCCCAACACGATCAAGCCCACATACACCGGGTGCGCGCCGATATCCTGCCCTTTGCGGCGTGCGATAAATCGCCACCCCAACACCCCTATAGCGGTGAGCAAGACGATTGAGCCTGTGATATACTCATGAACCATGCAACCATATTCTGTCGATCTCCGAACTCGCGTCCTGGCCGCCCTCGATCAGGGGCTGTCGCGCACCGAGGTCGTCCGCATCTTCCAGGTCAGTTTGGCAAGCGTCAAACGCTGGCTGAAGGTGCACCGCGAAACCGGTCAGCTGACGCCGCGCCCTGCGCGTGGCGGCTCCGCGCCCACCATTACGCCGACGCACGAGCAGCAACTTCGTGCGCAGGTGCAGGCGGCTCCCGATGCCACGCTGACCGAACACGCCGCCCAGTGGAATGCCACGCACGGTACCTCCCTCAGTGCATCGACCATCGGTCGCGCCATACGGGGCTTGGGAGTGACGCGCAAAAAAAGACGATAATTGCCAGTGAACGTGATCCGTGGGTGCGGGTGCAGTTTGCCCTCGCGCAACACGAGGTGTATGCGGACGATCTGGTCGTGCTTGATGAGTTTGGCTCCAACCTGAACATGACCCGTCGGTATGCGCGCGCCGCACGTGGGCAACGGGCAGTGGACCGCATCCCCCGCAATACGCCAACCAACACGACGACGATCAGTTCGCTCAGCGTCGACGGGATCGGCCCCAGCATGCAGTTTTTGGGTGGCCTGCATGCCGCCCTGTTCGAAACCTACATTGAGACGGTGCTCGGCCCGAGTTTGCGCGCCGGCCAGATCGTGATCCTCGATAATCTGCACGCTCACAAGCGGTCGCGCGTCCGTGAACTGCTGGCCGCGCGTGGCTGCACGCTCCTCTATTTGCCGCCCTATTCGCCGGATTACTCGCCGATTGAGTTGGCGTTTGCCAAAATCAAGGCATGCCTCCGCCGTGTGGCAGCCCGCAGTCGTGACGCCCTGACGGATGCGATTGCCGATGCGCTGCCGCTCATCTCGGCGGTCGAGGCACGTGCCTTTTTCCGTCATTGTGGCTTTCGTTTTCGCCCTGACCTGGCTCAATGGTTCTGCTCTTAGCTATAGGAGCACATTATATAATTGCGATGTAAAGAAAGTACGCACTTTTTTGTATGATAGTATCGAAAAGGATACTACTTATCAGTCAAGATTATTTCTGTCCAGTTACTGCAACTGTTTCGATTATTGGTGGGAAGTTGAAGCAACAACTGCGAGAATTAGAGCGCGATGGCATCGTGCACCGCCAAGTTTATCTCGTTGTTCCCCCGCAAGTCGAGTATTCATTAATGCCAAAAGGCCATACTCTTGCGCCAATCCTGCAAGCAATGGAAAAATGGGGCAATACAACCATAAAAAATTAAAAATTAAATGCAACGACGCGCTCACTTTTTATGCGAGCGCGTTGTTCTGTTTTATACCTGAGAGTCTGCTAACGATTTCCCAAAGGTTTTCACGAGTGGTCGTATCCAGCACCGCAGGTGGCCATGCAGTCAGCTTGCTGTTGGTGTCGTAGTATGCACTTGTTACGCCTGCCACCTCGGGCGAAGCTGCAAGGTAGATTGAAGAGCGCGCTGCCTTCGCCGCAGATTTACCATTATCAGGGCGGGTTATCCATTTGAAGATTGGCCAGATTAATTTGAGGATGGTTGGTGCCATTTCAGGCTTGATGCTGGCAGTCATGTTGGTGCTTGCGCCACCTGGAAAGCAGACGTTGATTGCTACACCTTTTTCGCGCAGGGAAAACTCGTACATCAACGCCATCATACAGGTTTTGGCATGGGAATAGGTGTTCAGGCTGAGGAAAGATTTTTCGCCCTGCAAATTGTCGAGGTTAATCGGAACCACATTCCCGCCTGTGACAGTGATGACGCGTGGTGATACACTGGCTTTGAGCGAATCCATCAAAAGGTGCGTTAATAAAAACGGCGCGACTGTATTGACCGAAAAAATTGCCTCAATGCCATCTTCGGTAAGTCGACGCTCTGGCTCCACCAGGCCAGCATTGTTGATCAGTACATCGAGACGCGGATATTTTTGCCTGAAAGATTCTACCAGTGTTCGAATCTCGGCTTGTTTGGTTAAATCCGCTAGCAGAAAATCCACGCGGGCATTTCCGCTCACGTTTTTGATTTTCGCTACTGCTTCTTCCGCATTGGGTTTGCTCCGCCCGGTAACAATGACCTGCGCGCCCATTTTCGCCAGCGTCAGCGCGGTCTGGAAGCCGATGCCGCTGGTTGCGCCTGTGATGAGAGTAATCTTGTCCTGCACTATGTTCCCCTCTTTCCCAAAAACTCAGGCACAACAAATGCAAATGGCATGATCGCCATGATAGTCAGTGTGATGGGAACCCAAACAAAGGCCAGTACCGCCGATGCCAGATTCATGAGCAATGCCGTTCTATCACGTTTCATTCGGGCCTGTTTCTCATCGTCGGTGAGCGTGTTTGGGGCAAGATCGGTGTCCACATACGCATATTTCCACAACGCATTGACCATTACCGATGAAAGCGCCATGTTGAGCGGATACAGCGCCACCACATATGGATTCAGCATGTAATCGCCGACAAACGCCGTAATGAATGGGAACAGGCAGGAGAAGAAGAGCAAGCCCATATTAAGCCATAGTAGTTTTGTATCCACCTTATGGACGTGGTGAATGATGGCGTGATGGTTGATCCAGAAAATGGCGATAATAAAGAAACTGAACACGAAGGCGAAAAACTTCGGTGCGAGCTGAAGCATTCCTGCGCTGAATGCCGCGAAGGAGCTGTTCTCTAATTCTGGCACATGCAATTCCAGCACAAGGATGGTCAGGATGATGGCGAACATGCCATCGCTGAAGGCTTCGAGACGGGTTTTGGTCACAATTGCTTCTCCGTGAAATGGTTATTTCAATAAGGGATTTATTCCGCGCACATTGACGCCCAACTCATACACCAGATTGCCGCCTGTGCCACCCAAGAGCACCACCCACACCAGCCCCAACACGATCAAGCCCACATACACCGGGTGCGTGCCGATATCCTGCCCTTTGCGGCGCGCGATAAATCGCCACCCCAACACCCCTAGCGTGGCAAGTGTACCCAGCATCCCCAACAATTGGTGCGGCTCAATCGCGGCTGCGAGCGGAGTTTCTTCGTAGGGAAAATGAGCAATCAACCCGGTGATGGTAGCCGGAATTGCCGCCGCTACACCTACGACAAGCAAGATCCATGACGCTTCGCTCAGGGCCGCGTTGGGGCGGAACCACGCCAACAGAGTGAAGGCAAAACTCAGAAACAAGCCGCCAATTGCGAAATGAACGATGATCGGGTGCATATCCAGCCAGATATGCGAAATGAAGTCAAACATGGCACCTCCTTAACAAGATGTGTTAACCTGTTGTTTTCAGCGCTTATACGCCTTTCAAATCTCTGCAAACAGAAATCAGGCGTTTGGTTTCCAGTGGATGTACATTCAACGGTTCTGCCCTCGTTTATCTATCCGTGAACATCAACTATCCGTGAACATCAACCTGATTTTTTTGCGTGCCAGATA
>JAFEAS010000209.1 GCA_018266315.1 Chloroflexi bacterium SZAS-1
GACCACGCGTGAGCTACCCAGCTCGCAGCAGAGCGCCCGCGCTGCACATACCATTATTTCGGCGCGCAGCCTGAGCTTGCTTGAGGTTGCCGCGCAGCCAGGCACTACCAGCACCTGGTCGCCCGAGCTGGCGGCGCGGGCGCTTGCACATCTCTCAAGTAGCGGCGTCGAAGTTCTCAACTTTGCGCAAAGCTTTAGCGAGCGCAGCCTGATCGTCACCGTGCGTACAGTCGATGCTGCATTTGCGCGCGATTGCCTGGTGGCGGCGTTCAGCGGCGAGCAGAATGCGGCTATGCTACGCGATATTTCGTTCACATTGCCGATTGGGTTGGTGGCAGTAATCAGCGCTGCCCGCAATAGCGGCCTGGCACCGCAAACGCTGGCAACCCTTGGGCGGGTGGGCGCGCATGTGCTGGCGCTGGCGCAGGGTGCTACCTCGGCACACCTTTCATTTGTGCTGCCCGAGCCAGAGATCGACGCCGTCGTGCGGGCGCTCCACCACGATCTTAAGCTGGCATAGCCATTTGCCTATGGCTCGCGGCGCTGGATGCGCCCACCAATGCGCAACCAGGCAATTGCGCCTGCTGTATCGCGCAGAAATTCGCCGCGCGTATTGCGAAATGGCTCGTCGAGCGCGATGATCGCATCATCGCCACAGAACGCCACCCGTACTGGCGGCGGCGCAGGTGCAGGCGGTGAATCTTTCGCTGGGAAGCCGCCACGCGGTATATAGTCCATCATCATAGTTTCGCCCTCTAGCCGCAGCTCGCAATCGGCCAGCAACGCGGTGTAGCGGCCAATGTATGGCGTTAGCTCGGCAGCGTTACGTGCGAGCGGTGTGGGTGGCTGTTCCGTAATGCCCAGGTAAATCTGCAGCGCCCGGCTTACAATTGCCTGATGTAACTCGCCGCCGCGTGCCGCATTTGTGAGGACAGTGATGGCAAATTGTTGTGTGGGAGCCAGAACAAACGCCGACATCTGGCCTTTGGTTGCGCCGCCATGGCGCGCCAGTTGCACGCCGCCCTGAGTATGCAGGAACCAGGTAATACCCATCTGTTCGCCATTGGCAGCGGCTACACTCGGCTGACGCATGGCTGCCAGCGACGCCGCGCTGAGCAGGCGCGTGCCATCCTCTGCTGTTCCGTTGCCCATATGAAAGCGTGCATAGCGCAGCTGGTCGCGCACGGTTGAGCTGATACCACCCGCCGGATGGGCTGCCCGCGCCAAAGGCCAGGGCCGGGCGATCTTCGCAGAAGGTGCAGCAGGTGGGTAGCTATTCTCGTGACCCACCACAAAGCGATACGTCATCACATCGGCGGGGAAGAAGAACGAGCGATTCATGCCCAGCGGGGCCAGCACCAGATCGTGCGCAGCCTGCTCGTAGGTTAACCCTGTCACCCGCTCGATCACGCGCCCCGCCAGGTAGAAGCCAGCATTGTTATACGACCAGATCGTACCCAGCGGTGTAAGTTGCGGCAGTGCTGCCATACGTTCAACGATGCGGGCAAGCGCGTCGTCGCCATTACCCAGGTCGTCGAAGTAGTCGCCGGCCCAGCCGCCGGTGTGGTTGAAGAGGTGCCGTAGCGTCACATGATCAGTGACATCGGTATCGGCCAGGCGTAGCTCGGGCACATAGGCGCGTACCGGCTCATCAAGGCTCAGCGCCCCTTGTTCAGCCAGACGCATCGCAATGGTTGCAGTGACGGTTTTGGTGGTCGAGCCGATCTGAAAGAGGGTATCGGCATCCACCGCAAGTGGATTGTCGATGCTGGTGACCCCCAGGCCAGCCATATATTGATGCGCGCCATCAAGCACGCCAATGGCTACGCCAGGCACCGCTAGCCGTTCCATCTCCTGCATCGCTAGCGTACACAGCTGTGCAAAACGCTCGTCGCCTGGCGCATTTGGCTGTTCTTGCTGCATTGCATTCCTCTTCTTTCTTTATTTTGCCGTTGAGCCTGCGTACCACCATCAAAACTGCCGTCTAAACTGCATAAGCACGCGCTAGTGTGGCTGCCGCCTGGCTGCTCTTGCTGCTCGCTGCGCTATGAAGTTTGGCCATATTGTAAGCGGTATTTCAGGTGATGATGCTGTGTGGAATCGGGCATGCAAAAAGGCCGGGCACGCGCGTACCCGACCTTCTAACGAAACGATGGGCTGTGGGTTAGAGCACAACCGCAACGGCGCGCTGAATATCGTGCTCGGCATGAATCTGGTCGAGCACTGCCTCAGGCACCTCGTCATCGAGCGTTAACACCATCATAGCTTGCTCACGCGGTGCCAGGCGGCCCACGTACATGCCCGAAATATTGACATCGGCGGCCCCGAGCAGCATGCCTACCCGGCCAATCATGCCTGGCCGGTCGCGATGATAGGTGAACATCAGCGCGCCGCTCGGTACAAAATCGACCCAGTAGCCATCGACTTCGACAATATGCGCCTCGTCGCGCAGTACTGTGCCTGCAAACTCATGCGGCCCATCGGAGGCTACCGCGCGCAGCACAAGCAAGCCAGCATAGTTTTCGGCTTCAGATGAAGAATGCTCGTTATATTTCAGGCCGCGNNCCATCAAGCAGACCTTGCAGCAAGGCCAGCCGCACCGGGGCCTTCGATACATCGCCCAGTTCGCCCAGGTATTCAAACTCATACGTCCGCACTGGCTCGGTGACCAGGCTGGTACAGAGCGCGCCGAGTTTGCGGCCCAGCGCAATATAGGGTGCCAGTACATTCCATTCTTCGGGTGCGACAAAAGGCGCATTGACGGCGTAGCGCGGGGTTGCGCCGCGCAGCGCGTCGATAACACCCTCGGCCACATCCACGCCGGTGAGCATCTGCGCCTCAACCGTCGAGGCACCGAGGTGGGGAAGGGTAATAACACGAGGGTGCCCAAGCAGTGGATTATCGGTTGGCGGCTCTTTAGTAAACACATCGAAGGCCGCGCCTGCAATTGTGCGCCGCTCAAGTGCATCGGCCAGCGCTGCCTCATCAACAATGCCGCCGCGTGCCGCATTAATGATATAAGCCGTGGGTTTCATCTGGGCCAGCCGCGTCGCATTGATCAAATTGCGCGTTGATTCAATCATCGGCACATGCAGCGAGAGAAAATCGCTCTGGGCCAGCACTTCATCGAGCGTGGCGAGCGTAACGCCAATCTGCGCGGCCCGGTCGGTCGATACAACCGGATCGTAGGCCAGCACTTCCATTTCGAGGCCGCGTGCACGGCGAGCAACCTCGGCACCAATGCGGCCCAGTCCTACCAGTCCAAGCGTTTTACCGCGCACTTCAAAGCCCATAAACTTGTTGCGTTCCCACTTGCCACCCTGGAGCGAGGCATGCGCATGGGGAATCTGGCGGGCCAACGCCAGGATCATACCAACTGTTAATTCGGCAACGGCCACGCTATTTGAAGCTGGCGCATTCACCACAATAATGCCACGACGGGTGGCCGCATCTACGTCGATATTATCGACGCCAGTGCCCGCCCGCCCCACTACGCGCAGCCGGGTACCTGCCTCAAGTACCTCGGCAGTCACTTTCGTACCGCTGCGCACAACCAGCGCATCATATTCGGGTAGAACAGCTAAAAGCGCGGCCTTGTCCAGGTCGGTACGGACATCAACCTGGGCTACCGCCTTGAGAGCAGCCAACCCCTCGTCGGCAATTGACTCTGTCACCAGAATTCGATCCATAACCTGCTCAACCTCCGGTCGTTGTAGGTGCATCGCTCGCTATTCGTATAAGGCGCTTGCAACCATACGTTAAAAATAAAAGAGCGTATTGCATAGCCTGCTTGGGTGCAGTGCACCTCAACCTGCAATGCAATACGTTCAGCCAGCAACGCTGCGAGCAACACGCGGCACCGTGCCGGTGTGCCCTGGACTATTTATCCACGCACGAGCGCTTTTGTAACGGTGTCAAGTTGTTCAAGCGTCGTCGTCAGGTCTTCTTCACTGAAAAAGCCGAGGTGTCCAATGCGAATAATGCTGTCTTTTAGCCGCTCTTGCCCACCGGCAACTACGGTATTATAGCGCGCGCGCAGCTCATCGCGCACATCTTTGGGCGAAACACCCTCGGGCATAGTAATTGCGGTTACAACGTTTGAATTATGCGGCGGGTCGGCAAATAACCCTAAGCCCATATCGAGCACCGCATTCCGCACCAAGTCGCCAGCCCGCTGGTGGCGCAGAATGCGTGCGGGCGCGCCCTCGCGCTCCATCAGATCAAGCGCGGCACTCAGGCCATAAAAAACCGATACCGTAGGTGTATAGGGCGTGCTGCCCTCGTTATGCGCCATGCGCAGACGCTGGAAATCCCAATAATAGCGTGGCATCCGCGAGCGGCTAACGGCTTCCCAGGCGCGCGGGCTAACGCTAAGCATGGCTAACCCTGGTGGGCAGCCAAAGGCTTTTTGCGAAGCAGAAACAACCACATCAATGCCCCAGGCATCGGTTTCAAATGGCAGCGCGCCAATCCCACTCACGGAGTCAACGAGAATCAGTGCATTGCTTTCTTCGTGGATGACCTGGGCGAGGCGGCCAATTGGGTTGGTAACGGCCGTCGATGTTTCGTTATGAGTAAGGTACACCACCTTTACATCGGGGTTAGCACGCAGGGCATCACGCAGCGCTGTTGGGCTGCATGCGCTCCCCCACGAATGCTCAAGCCGTACCGTTTGTACACCAAACGCCTGGGCAATTGCGGTGGCGCGTTCGCCAAAGAACCCGCCAACCACCATCAGGGCGCGGTCGCCGGGCGAGAACAAATTTACAATTGCGGCCTCGAGGCCACCCGTGCCCGAAGCGGTGAAACACAAGATTTCATTTTGTGTGGCAAAAATACTTGCTAAACGCGCACGTACCTCGCCGAGCAACAGCTTAAACTCCGAGCCGCGATGATTGATCATTTGGTTGGCAAGAGCAGCGCGCACCGACTCGGGCATGGGCGTAGGGCCAGGGACGCGAAGATTTTGTGCTGCCATGTCGTCTCCTAAATCACCAGTACAAAACAGTGTCTATTAATAGAACGATAACAAGTGCCAACAAGTTATCTTCCTGCTTGTACATTGGCAGCATGCCGTGGTGGCGCACTACCCTGAACCGAGCGCCACTATTATAGTCTTGGGAGTTACAGAGCGTCAAGCTGTGTCCGCTACGTTCATTGCACCATGTGCAACAGAAATGTTTTTGCTGGTGGTTGGCAATTTGGCGTTTCCCTGCTATAATAGCCGGGTCGCTGGCCCCCATCGTCTAGCGGCCCAGGACAACACCCTTTCAAGGTGTAGATCGCGGGTTCGAATCCCGCTGGGGGTACCACTACAACCAATTTGAAGTACGAGCAGCGTAAATTGAAGGCCATAGGCCTTCAATTTTTTATTGCCCGGCGTAGCATAGATCAGCGTCACTGATCAAAAATAATAATCGCACGCGCTGGTATTGGTTGCGGTATTCAGCTTTGTACCGGGAAATGGCGAAGAACGTTGTATAGAAATTTGCCTATAATAGATAGTAAAGTGTAGGCTGAACAATCGGTAAATGTACCCCTAAATTTAGGTACTATCTCAATATAGGAATTGAGGGTGAGTGACGGTGTAACATAGCTTC
>JAFEAS010000020.1:0-3475 GCA_018266315.1 Chloroflexi bacterium SZAS-1
CACCCACCACCGTAGCTGTCAAATCTTATGTGGTAGGTGACGTTTGCCGCTTCCTGATGGCGTAAAAGCGGTTTAGAACGGGCCGGTGCAGCAGATGCTTTTGCAACGACTTTGCGGCACTTTTGGGGTTAATCGCGGGTCAGCAGGGTGCGCGCGGCCGTGTAGGGGTCGATTTCGCGCGCGGCCAGCCGTGTCAGTAGTGCTTCCCACCCTTGTTCGGCTAATTGAGCGCGCACCTGTTCAAGCGCTGTTTCTTGTACAAGCAGCTCAAATTCACGCTTTGCGCGGGCACGCTCACGATACATTTTTTGGCCAGTGCTCATCAGGTGGTGGCGATGGCGTTCGACGGCGGCGGCTACATTCGCTATTCCTTCGTCGCGCATGGCAACCGCAGGTACAATTGGCGGCTCCCAGCCATCGCGCGGTGGGCCACCCAGGTGGAGCATAGCGCGTAGCTGGCGTACAGTCGCATCGGCACCATCTCGGTCGGCTTTATTAACGACGAAAATATCAGCAATTTCGAGAATTCCGGCCTTAATTGCCTGTACGTCGTCCCCCATTCCTGGTACTTCGATCACCATTGTGGTATGTGCTGCGCTAGCAATTTCAACTTCGCTTTGCCCAGCCCCTACGGTTTCAACTAATATGATGTCAAAACCCGCCGCGTCGAGCAGGTCGATTGCATCACTCGTGGCATGGGCAATGCCGCCAAGCCGCCCCCGGCTGGCCATGCTGCGGATAAAAATGCCTGTATCGCCACCGAGCGGTTGCATCCGAATACGGTCGCCTAGGATTGCGCCGCCAGTGAAGGGCGAGGTGGGATCGACGGCAATAATGCCAACGGTTTGGTGTGTGCGCCGCCAGTGGAGCGCGAGTGCATTGACGAGCGTGGATTTTCCGGCACCTGGTGAGCCAGTGATGCCGACAATGTGCGCTCTGCCGGTATGGGCATAAATGGCGCTAAGCAATTCGCGTGCGGCAGTGCCGCCGGTTTCGGCGATGCTGATGCTACGGGCCAGCGCGCGCCGGTTGCCCGCGATCAGGGCTTGTGCTAATTCCACAGTTGCCTACTTATGCACTATGCTGCGTGCCAACGTTTTCTTGAATGAATTTGACAATATTTTGGGTTGATGCGCCCGGCCCATACACAGCAGCGATGCCATGCTGTTCGCGTAGAATCGCTGCATCGGCATCCGAAATGATGCCACCGGCGACGACCAGCACGTCGTCCATCTGTTGTTCGTGCAGCAGCTGCATAACCCGTGGTAGTAGTGTCATATGCGCGCCAGAGAGGATGGAGAGGCCAATGACATCGACATCTTCTTGCAGGGCAGCTTCAACAATCATCGAGGGTGTTTGCTGCAACCCGGTGTAAATGACTTCCATGCCTGCATCGCGCAGCGCTCGCGCAATGACTTTTGCCCCACGGTCGTGGCCGTCGAGGCCAGGTTTGGCGACCAGCACACGTATTTTCCGCTCCATTGCGCGCTCCTTCTTGTAATGTTTCAGATAACAGTAGCGATGATACCGGCAAGCTACGAGTATTCTAGCGTCAGTACGTTTCAGCCGAGAGCAGAAATCGCTACGCTATGGTAAAGATACATCTCTATTTGCCATTCATCGGTGGTTCAGCGTTTTTTAGTAGGTGTTGATTTGCCGCCGAAGCGCCCAAATAGCGATGGGCGCGCGACTCCAACGCCGCTCACATTTTCAAAATCATCTTCGCCAGGGCGTAGGTTAGGCCGACTAAGCAGCCATTCATCGCGTAGCTGGTGCGCTTCTTCGAAAAATGCCAGTAGCTCATCGCTTGCACCGTCTTCGATCTGATCGCGCAGATCGAGCAGCAGTTGGGCGGTTTCGTTCAGCCAGCGTACAAGCGCAGCCTGGTTGGTAAGGCAAATATCGCGGTGCATCTCGGCATCGCCCGAGGCCAGGCGGGTAATATCACGAAAGCCGGTTGCTGCAAGGGGCGACATTTCTTTCCAGCCCGAGCTGCGCCCTACTACCGACATGAGCGTAGTTGAGAGCATAAATGGCAAATGCGAAATACCTGCGACATACGCATCATGTTCGGCTGGCTCGATGTAGTAAATTTTGGCTTTAACCTGGCGCACCATCGCTTCTACCAGGTCGATAGCCGGTTGGCGCGCACGCTGTGACGGAGTAACGCAGTAAATTGCGCCCTTGAAGAGCTCAGGATCGGCGGCATTTGCGCCTGCTTGCTCTTTACCAGCCATGGGGTGCCCGCCCACGAAATCAACCGTCGTAGGCAGTAACTCGTTGGCCCAGGCTAATACCTGGCTTTTGGTGCTTGCAACATCGGTAACAACGGCACCGCTGGGCAATAGGGGGGCAATTTCGCTCAATACGTCGCGGATGCGCTGCACTGGTACGGCCACAATCACCAGCTGGGCATCGCGTAGGGCCTCTTCGAGCGAGCGTGCCTCGCGGTCGATCGCCAGACGCCCGCGTGCATCGCCGGTTGCGCGTGGGTTTTTATCGTAGCCAGTGATTACTGTAGGGCCAAGTGGCGCATCTTTTGCATCGGCACCACGAATAGCCATGGCCAGCGATGTACCGATGAGCCCCAGGCCAATCACGGTAATGCGAATCATGGTGCTCCTTAACGATGTGCAAATCGGGGTTCGAGTGAATTATAGCCGATCTTCTGGCTGGCTTAAAGCCTTACCCTGGCTCCGCATCAATAAATGATAAGAAGAGCAGCTCGGCAACAATGAGTAGTAGCGCCAGCAATACTAATGGAATGGGCCTGAGCGCGCGTAACCCAGCCAACAAAACTGCCAGGGCTACCAGCGCACCGATTTCGTGCGCCTGGCGGCGGGCGCGGCGTAAATCGTACTGGCGCGCGCGCTGGCGGAAGAGCCGCCCGCCTAGCCAATAGACTACTGGCAGCACCGCCGCCGATATACTCCACCACAATGCCAGTGCCATTATGACATAGACGGGTAGCTCGGGGAGTGAAAGCAGCCAGGCATTGGGTGGTGGCACAAAAGCAATGGTATATAGGAACAAGAAAGTGCCAGTGACACCTTCGAGCGCCAAGCCCGGTAGCTGCAAACGCTGCTGAAATGGTACAAATGTGAGTAGCCCGGCGGCAAGCACAAGCACGCAGAAAATCAGGCGCAGCGGTGCAGTGAGCGGTAAGCTTGGCCCCAGCTGCCCAGTGAGTAAGGCGGCCAGCGCGCAGGCCCAGCATAACCCGGCTGCTACTGCGAGCAGTAAGCCGGGCCGCCGTGGCGTCGTTTCGGCGGTATATGGTTGTGCTTTACGCGATAGTGGCGGTTCGCTCATACAAATGCTACAAATCGGCTGGCTCGTCACCCCGAGCGGTATAGTAAATACCCATATACGGTCGGCTGCTATCGCCAGGGAATGGATCGAGTTTGAGGGATAAGTCGGTTTCGCCGCCCAGGTCGCGAATGACTTTTAGGCGTACGGTATCGCCGGAATGAAG
>JAFEAS010000020.1:3534-19402 GCA_018266315.1 Chloroflexi bacterium SZAS-1
CGCTGGACGCCGATGCGGGCGGCTGGCCCGGTGCGATCGAGGCGCGTGACCAATACCCCAAGCGGCGGTAGATCTTTCTGCTGGGCGATCTCGGTTGCGAACTGGGCCTGCTGTTCGCGGCTGGCCAGGTCGCGGCCCATAATCCACCCGCCGATCCCGCTTAGAAAGCTACACCAGACGCACAGGCCCACGGCACCGGCAATCAGCCAGGGCAGTGGTACCCGACGCTCAAATTTCATGTAGTGCTCCACGCATAAAACACGGCGTAATCCTGATTCTACTGCTAGGGCCGATGAGCGTCAAGCTAAATAGTATATTGTTGGGCTATTCATTTCGTTTTTGCTCGTTGATGCACCCGTATTGCTGATACCAACGCGGTTTTTGGCCTCAGTCTATGTACAACTGCACGCCGGTATGGTATCCTACAGATGGGTCGTACGTGTGCCGCCGTAGGTTGGGCAGGCCGAGGTAGAGAATGTTTCTGGCTTGCAGGCTAAGGCACGAATACCGCCAATGATTGAGAAGAGGTATCTGGTATGGCGCTTACCGATCGGATGTTGATTGGCGCAATTGCGAATAACCCAGCGGTATATGAAGGGGCCGGGGAATATCGCTGCTGCCGCTCGTGTGAAACAATTTTCTTTACATCGGCAGCGAACCATGATGCAACGCACGATGCGCACGATTGGTTTGCACTCCCCTCCCTGAATCCTGATAATAATAAGATGTTGGAACGGGCCTTCAAGCGCTTCATTACTCAGTGGCCGCAAGAACGCCAGGAACAGCTCGAAAAATTTGCCTCGCGCAAAGGGTGGGATATGGCGATGGAGCTGAAGTATGGCGGCGGTGCGCTGGAAGAAAGCGAAGTTGTCGAGTGGCAGGAAATTATCAATGGCCGACTGTCCCAGCTCTTACGCCAGGCGCGCGCGCAGCTCGAAGGGCATCCCGACACGGTGCCAACTGTCCCCTCCGACCTATAACTGCGCGGTATAACAATAGGAGTTGCGCAGGTGCGTTGTTCGGCAGCGCACTGGACGGCGCTTTGCCTGCGGTAGGCTCAATCCGCCAACTGCGTACGTTTTAAACAATTTATTGCAGCTTGGCCTTCCCATCGTTCTTATGATTCCCATGCAGCTGTCGGGCGGCTGCTAGCACCTGCTCGGTTGCGATTTGCTGCATACATTCAGGCTGCACCAGGCCGCGTGGGCAGGCGCTAAACACCCCACATGGGCTGCACCATAGCTCTGCCCGAATCACACGATGCTGCGCCGGGTCGCCCCACGGCCCAAAGCGGCCAGCATCGCCGGGGCCATACAGGTGAATGCTGGGTATCGCTTGTGCGGCAGCAATGTGCAACGGCCCACTATCGACCCCGAGTACCAAGCTTGCGCGGCCAAGGAGCGCCGCTAGCTGCCCCACGCTGGTACGCCCGGCCAGCTGGATTGCGGGTGTGTGCATTGCCGCCGCTACCGCCGCAACGAGCGCCTCTTCACCTGGCCCGCCCGTAAGCACCAGCTGCGCGCCAGCGCGCACCAGCTCATCGGCGACGGCGGCCCAGCGTTCGGGAAACCACAGTTTATCTGGCCCGGCAGTCCCGGGATGAATAATAACAAGGCGTTCGGCTGCCAGCGTGTTTTCGCGCAGCCAGCTCTCGGCCCAGGCATGGTCGGCGGGGGCTGGAGTAAAGCGTGCGGGTATGTAGGCAGGCAGCGGCGGGCCGGGTAGGGCCTGTACAAGCGCCAGGCCCTGTGCTGTCACATGGTCGTGCGCATTCCAGGGCAGTGCCACCGACAGAAATGGGCGGCATTCGGGCACTGCAAAGCCAATGCGTAGCGGAATACCAGCGAGTAACGCCAGCGCCGCACCCCACCAGTGGTCATCGCGCCCAATTAGTGCCACATCGTAGTTCCCACGGCGCAAGAGCATGCCATAATGAAAGAGCAATACATAGGGCCGCAGTCGGCGCATGAGCCGCCCGCCCGCCGGTGCCTGGCGCTCGAAGCCCGGGAATGGGCATGTCAGTATCGTATCAATGTCCGGGTTGCGCGCAAGCATACTCGCCGACCACGGCCCAACCATCGCAGTAATGTGCGCTTGCGGCTGCCGCGCGCGTAGGGCCGCGAACACCGGCGTTGCGAGTAGTATGTCGCCCAGGTGATCGGGCTTGAGGTAGAGCACACGCGCAATGGTTGCCTGGCGCGGCAGTACCCATGCGCGGGCCGCGAGTGCGAGTAAGCGTAAGAGTAGGAGGCGAAGAGTGTGCTTCATAGAATGCGTTATAGCAGAAAGGTTCAGTATAGCTCTGGTCTATACCGAACCTTCTCATTCAGGTTCTTGGGCGTTTCGCTTGCCATATACGCGCCTGCGGCAGCATTTTCTCTCTGGTAATTGTTTGCGCAGAGCGCAAACAATTACCAGGAAACTGAAGATTTGCTTGGGTAAGCGAAAAACCTTTACATATCGCGTATATCTGCCATAGGCTGGCAGATATACGCAAGGCTTCAGCAAGCCTGCCACAAATGTGAAGCGCAGTTAGAACAGCATTGCCCCGGCTTCGCGGCCCAGCTGGCGTAGGCGCTCACCCATTGGCTTACGGCCATCGTTCTCCATTTGTTCGGCCAGCTCGTTCAGGCGCTTGACGAACGTAGTAGTGATTTTCGCCGGGTTCTGGCGCAGCAGCTTGGTGGCATCTTGCGGCTTTTCGGCCTGAAGCAGCTGGTTGATAAACTGATCTTCGGGTGAGAGCGCTTCCTGGATTACTTCGCCTGCCAGACGTTCAATGTCACTCAGCTTCTCGGCGGCGGCGCTGTTACCGGCGCGCTCGGCGGCAACGATATTTGCCTGTAGCACCAGGAAAAATGCCTCGTCGATCTTTTCGCGGTTGGCCCGTAGCGCGGCGGCAGGGTCTTCGGCTTGAATAATATCGCGCAGCACCGCAGCCCCGGCCTCGAATAGCTCCTGAGCCTGCTTATCCATGCGCTCGACGGTCTGTACAATCAGTGTCCGCCGCTCGGTGAGCTGGGTGGCGGTGGTAGTATCGCCAGCTTGTTCGGCCTGTTCAATGCGCTCAGTCCACGCAGCGAAAAAGCCGTAATCAATAATCGGGCGATATTCCGAAATAAGCTGCTCCAGCGCGTCTTCGGGTGCGCTCGCTAGCTGGTCGATGATTGCGTCAAGCCCAACGTCTTCTTCTTCAAATGCTTCGCCCTCGGGTGGTGCTGCGGCGCCGAATTGTTCAGTGTCGAAGCCAGCGATCTGGGCGAGCTTATCGCGCAGTGCCAGCAGGATTTGGGCCGAGTCTTCGCGGCCTGCTTGCAAGCTCGATTCGGCGAAGACCGTGAGCGTGGCGAAGAAATCGTAATCGAGCGCATCCTTATGCTGGGTAGCCAATGTTGCCAGCTGGCTTTCGCCCTGCTCGAAGGCTTCGGCGAACTGGCTGATCAGCTCAACGCGCTTGCGCTGGGCCTCGATCGTCTCGCGCGAGATGCCGTCGGCTTCCAGAATGGTGTCGAGCAGCGAATTGAGCGAGAGGAAACGCTTTGGCGCAAGTAAGTAGGCTTTGGCAGCATTCTGGGGCAGGGTACGCATAATCAGGCTGGTGGCATCGCCAATGAAGCGCTCTTGCTCTTCGGGGCGCGCATTCAGCTGCTGTGGGAAGTACACCAGGAATAGCTGCTTATTCGGATCGTGATACAGCAGCGGCGCGGCGATCATCGCTGGCGTGCCGCAGTTTGGGCACACCGCCATGTTGAGCTGCCCGGCAAGCAGGTAATTTTTCAGCTCGGGCTGAGCGCCAACATCGACGAGCGTAAACACTTGTGCGCGCATTGGGGTGCGGCAGTTAGGGCAATTCAGCTGAATGACCTGGGGTGCAGGGGTGGACATGCTCCATCCTTTCGCAATGGAAGCGCGCCGGGGTAGCGGCGCGCGGAAAAGCAATCATTCTTGGGCAACTATTATAACATATTGCTTTAGAAAGCTATGCTATACTGCGCCAATTGCCGCCGGATTGAATAGATATGGGTGCGATCATGCTGATACTGAGCGCGGCTGATGTACGCCGGGCCGCACCAATGCCCGCTGCGATCGATGCGGTGGCGAGCGCCTTTGCCCAACTTTCGGCTGGGCTGGCGGCAGTGCCATTGCGCGTGCCGATTGGCCAGGCTCAGTACGATTCGCATACGTTCTTCATGCCAGCATTGCTCGCAGAGAGCGGCGCGCTGGGATTGAAAGTCGTGTCGGTGTTTCCGCATAACCAGGAATGCTACGACCTGCCAAGCATTCATGCGCTGGTGATGCTGTTTGATGCTGGCACCGGCGTGCCGCTCGCGGCGATGGATGGCACCTACCTCACCGCGCTGCGCACAGGCGCGTCGGCGGGCGTGGCGACGCGGGTGCTGGCGCGGCCCGACGCGCGCGTGCTGGCAATGTTTGGCGCAGGCGCACAGGCACCATACCAGGTGCAGGCGGTGTGCGCGGTGCGCCCGATCGAGCGCGTGGTGGTGGTTAATCGCAGCCGTGCCCGCGCCGAGCAACTGTTAGGAACGTTGCACAGCCTCGGGATTCCTGCCGATTGTACGATTGCCGATTCGGCCCGTGCTGCGCTAGCGGAGGCCGATGTTGTGTGCTGCGCCACCAGCGCGCCGACGCCGCTGTTCGATGATGCGGATGTGCGACCGGGAACGCATATTAATGGGGTGGGGGCATATACGCCCGCGCTAGCCGAGGTGCCGCCCGCAACCATTGCGCGTGCCTACGTAGCGGTTGATCAGCAGGCCGCAGCCTGGGCTGAGGCGGGCGACCTCATTCAGGCGCGCGATGCCGGTGCGCTCGACGCGGCGCGGGTGGTTGAAATCGGCGCGATTGTGGCGGGCCTTGTGCCGGGCCGCCGCGACGATGCGCAGATTACCTTTTTCAAATCGGTAGGCAATGCGGTTCAGGATGTCGCTGTTGGTCAGCTGGCGCTAAGCGAAGCCCGCCGCTTAGGCCTAGGTACTGAAGTTGCACTGGCGTAGGGTATTGCTTTTCCCAATTGCTTCATAGACCCGGTGCATTGGCGGTTGCAGTGTGTGCCGGGCGACACCTTCTTACTGCGATCTGGAATTCACATCATGCACCTCGAAGTATGGCAGTGGGCGCTGGGTGCGCTGGGTGCCTTTTTGGTTGGCCTCTCGAAGACGGGTATTCCCGGCCTGGGTATTTTGAATGTGGCGATTTTCGCGCTCGTATTCCCGGCGCGCGAGTCGGTGGGGTTAGTGCTGGTTATCTTGATTTGCGGCGATCTTGTGGCGGTGGCGAGCTACCGGCGCGATGCGAGCTGGCCGCATCTTTTCCGCCTCTTCCCCTGGGCAGCCGCCGGGGTGGTGCTGGGCTATATTGCGCTGGGGCGGGTCAATGATCTGCAGATGCGGCGCATAATCGGGTTGATTCTACTTGCCCTGGTGGTGTTTCAGTATGTGCGCTCGCGCCACCCACGCAAGCCCGATGATGTGCCGCCCGCCTGGTTGGCGCCGCTCACTGGCATCACCGCCGGGTTTACAACCATGGTGGCGAATGCGGCTGGCCCGGTGATGGTGTTGTACCTGCTGGCAATGCGCCTGCCGAAGATTTTGTTCGTTGGCACAGCGGCATGGTACTTCCTGGTGATAAACCTGTTTAAGGTGCCGTTTAGCGTCTCGTTGGGGCTGATCAATGTCGGGTCGCTCGTGATATCGCTGCTGTTTGCGCCCTTTGCCGTGGCCGGGGCGCTGGCTGGCCGCCCGATCGTCGAGCGCCTAAATCAGCGCTGGTTCGAGCTGAGCGCGCTGGTGCTGACCTTCGCGGCGGCGCTGTGGATGCTGCGCTAGCACGAATACATTTAGGACTTCGCAGTTGGCGGATTGCGTCTTCGGCAGAGCGGTACGCTTTATGTTCGTTGTGGCGGTTTTTCCGCGCTCCGGGCGGAAAAACCGCACACAAAAAGCTCAGCAGGTATCATGCTGCCGCAGGCAAAAAAGTCTCCCATTGCGCTGTTGAACAACGCAATTGCGTAACTCCTAACATTATTTGGATACGTCGGTTGCCATCGCCAATGCCGCAGCGGCGCGCTCGATCTCGGCTTCGGGATCACGTGCCCAGGCTGCCGACCACGCGCGGTGAATGTGCCAGCCGAGCGTGCTTAATACCTGCTCGCGCAGGCGCTCGCGATCGCGGGCGGTGGCGGCGGTGCGGTAATCGTCGCCATCGCACTCGATGCCAAGCACAAACTGCTGCGGGTTGTGCGGGTCGCGCACGGCAATGTCGATGCGGAAATCGGAATGGCCGATCTGGCGCGCGAGCTGTAGCCCGCGCCGCGCCAGTGCAACTGCCAGCCGATCCTCGAAGCGCGGGTCGAGCGATTGGGCCAGTGGGCGCGCAGAGACATGCTGCGGCGTCACACCGTTTGTGGCTTGGGCTGGGCCACCGGGGCCACCATTCCGCGCGTAATCAAGGTATTCGCGCAGCAGGCGCGGGCCGGGGTTTTGCACTCGCCGCACATCAATATCTTCGGGCAGCAGCGAGCTAACGACCGTTACGCGGTCGCGGGCGCGGGTGATCGCCACGTTCAGGCGGCGTTCGCCACCAAGCTGGTTGAGCGGGCCAAAGTTCATCAGCACGCGCCCGGCGGCATCGCGGCCATACCCCACACTAATGATCATCGCGTCGCGCTCATCGCCTTGCACATTCTCCAGGTTTTTCACGAAAAATGGCTCGGGTCGGTTTTCATCGAACAGCGGGGCGAGCGTCTCATCTGCGGCGCGGCTGCGCTCAAGCGCGTGCAATACCGCAAGCTGCTGCGCCTGGCTGAAGGTTACGACGCCCAGCGATTGCTCGGGGGTGGCGCGCCAGTGGGCAATCACCAGGTCGGCCACGCGCCGCGCCTCGATCGGGTTGCTGCGGCTGCCCTGGCGATCGTACACGCCGTCGGGGACATGCTCAAGGTGAACGCCACGCCCGGGCGCAGAATAGGCATTAGGGAAGGTTGCCAGTCGCGCACTATAAAATTGCCGGTTCGAGAAGGTGATCAGCGCCTCGTCGCGGCTGCGGTAATGCCAGCGCAACAAGCGGGTTGGCAGGCCCGCCGCACTGGTGGCATCGAGGATGCTTTCGAAAATCTCTTCGGATGCGGTTTCGTCATCTTCGTCGGGCGTGTCGTCGGTGCTAAAGAAGCTGGTTGGCGGCAGCTGCCGATTATCGCCCACCACAATGAGCGCGCGCCCACGCATAATAGCGCCAATTGCATCTTCGGTACGAATCTGCGATGCCTCATCGAAGATAACCAGATCGAAGGGCGGCAGCTCGGGATCGAGGAACTGGCTGATTGAGAGCGGACTCATAAGCAGGCAGGGCTTGATCTGGCCCAGCAGCTGCGGAATTTCATGGAACAGCTGGCGGATGGGTTTGTGGCGGCGCTGTTTTTGCAGCTCACGCCGTAGTATGGCTAGCTCGCTGCTGGGCGGGGCCACGCTGTTCGTAGGTGGGCGGCGGCCTGACAGTAGACGGCGTAAGCGCTGCCGTGTTGCGCCAAGCTGTTCGCGGTCGAGGGTGCGGAAGCGCTCGACCAATGCTTCGTAGCTGGCGCGCTCGAAACGGCGCAATACTGGCATCTGCTCGTAGGCGCGGTCGAGCCATGCCTGGCAGAAGCGCTTGTAAAAGGCGCGGCGCGGTTGGGCGGCGGGTGCAGGCGCGCGGCTCAGCGCATCGAGGAAATCGGCCATGCCAAGCGGCTGGGCGGCGCGCTGTAGCTCGCAGTATTCCCACCACTGGTCAAGCTCGCCCATGCGTTCAAGCAACTGCGTACACTGGGTTTGTAGCCGTGCGAACGAAGCATGCTCGATGGTGTCAGGCTTCCATGTCGCCTGTTCAAGCTGCAAATCGCGCACGAATGCGAGCTCAGCATCAAGTGGCGGGAGGGTGGCACCGAGCTGGTCGATTGCGGCCAGCAGCGCAGTGCGCGCTGTGGGTAGCTGCGTCGCCGCCTGCACAATCGGCGCAGGCAGTGGGTGCGGTAACGGTAGGTCGCTCAGGCGGGCGGCCCAATCGGCGCTGGCGGCAAGCTGTTCCCAATCGGTTGCGCTACCAGCGAAGTGCGGTGCGAGCTGCACAGTGAGATCTGGCTCGTGGTTAGCCGTCCATTGGCGGGCGGCGCGCACCTCAAATGCCAGCTGTAAATCGGCCTCGGCAGACTCCGGGGCGATTTCGACACCGGGCTGGGCGTGCGTGCGCAGCTCGGCGATGTCGCGGTGAAATTGCGGACGCAGAATGCGCGCCCACGAATTATGCTGCGTCGCGAAGCGCTCGCGCAAGCCCTCCAGGTCGATTCCCAGGACAGTTTCCTGGTAGCGCGTGAGCAGGCGCTGTTCTAGTGCGTTCAGCGTAGCGTAGTGCGGCGCGGCCTCGTTGATCAGCGCGACACGGGTGGCGGCGTATTCGTCGTTCAGCCAGTCGGCGGGTACGGTTATCGGTTCGCGCAGCAGTGCGCCAAGGTTGCACAGCCCGCGTACTTCGGCCGGGCTTTGCGCGGGCGGCGTGCCGAGCTGCCCGGTAGCTAGCCCGGCCTCGCGCTGGAGCGCCGCCAGTGCCGATTGCAGCGCGCGCAGGTGGGCACGGACCTGGCCGCGCCCTTCAAACGAGCTGCTCGTCATTGAACAGCCGCGCCAGGCATTTTCCGGCATTGCAGTCAATAGCTCGGCGCGCGCATCGAGCCGGGCCAGCAGCGCATCGACTGCGCCCATGCGCTCGGGGGTGTAGCTGTCGAGGTCGCCAATTGGTGCCTGCGTATCGGGCGCATCGGCCAGCAGCCCAAGGCGGCCCTGCACCTGAAATGGTGTCCAGCCGAGTACCGGGTCGGGCAGATGCAATGCCTGCGCATACATATTGAGCTGGTCGCGCGCCTGGGCCAGCTCGGCATACGGGAAGGCCGGGTCGGTGGGTGGTGGGGCGTCAGTGAGCGCGGTGCTCAGGGTATCGAGCACCGCGCGTTTGGTTGCCTTGTGGCTGTGCAGCTCAAGGCAGAATTCTTCCAGGCCGCATTGGGCTAGCCGGTCGTACACCACCTGCAGCGCCGCCATCTTTTCGCTTACAAACAGCACGCGCTTCCCATCGGCCAGCAGCTCGGCGATGATGTTGGCGATCGTCTGGCTTTTGCCGGTGCCGGGCGGCCCTTGCAGCACAAAGCTTGTGCCGGTGCGAGCGGCAGCAATCGCGGTTGCCTGGCTTGAGTCAGCGTCGAGCACCTGGTAGCAATACTCGGGCGGGCGCGCGTCGAGCGCGTACTCCGTCTCGGGCGGCGCAAGCTGTGCTTCTAGCAGATCTTCTGCGGCGCTGGCAGCGGTGGCCGTGCCGTTGCCGCTCAAGAGCTGTACGATCGGGTGAGTGCTGGCTTGCTCAGCCGCGCGCTCAAGGTCGTGGTACATCAGCAGCTTGAGGAACGAGAACATCCCCAGCGCGCACTCGCGGCTAAGCTGCCAGCCATCGCGCCCGGCAATCGCTGCTTCAACCTGAGCGAACCATGGCTCAAGCGCCAGGTCGTCGGGATCATCGGGCAGGGCGGGTAGATCAAGCCCAAATTCTTTATGCAGCTTGTACCGCAAGGTTGGGTTGAGCGTGATGTCGTCATCGGCAAGCTGAAGCGTATAGCGCCCTGCCAGTATGCTCCGGTTCAGCTCAACTGGCACCAGCAGCAGCGGCGAGCGCCAGAACGCCTCGCCCGCGCCCGGCACCATCCATTCCAGAAAGCCCACCGCCACAAACAGTAGGTTGATGCCCTGTTCGTTCAATGCAGTGCGCGAACGCAGGCGCAAATTATACAGCGCGCGCTCTTGCTCGGCAGGCGGCAGGTCGGTGGTGAGCTGTTCGGGCCGGGGCTTGGGCGCTGCAACGGTATCGAGCTGCATGGTCGCGCCGGTTGCGGGCGCATCCCAGCTGAGCGCATCGAGCCGCTGTTCGGGTGTGAGCGCTTCAACGAACTCAAGCTTGCGGCGGCGGGTGAGCAAACCGAATAGCTCGGCGGCGTTTGGGTGCGTCAGCTCGACCACGCTGCTCGCACCGGCGCGCAGGTGTAGCAGGCGGTTGCGGCGGCTGAGATCGAGCAGCCGGTTCTTCCAAATGTCGATTGATGCTGTGGGCATGGTGCGATTGTAGCGCGCCCTATGCAGGATCGTCAAATTGGAAGGATGAAGGAACTGCTCGCATTTCTTCATCCTTCATCCCTCATCCTTCGTTAGCGGCGTGCGATTGGTAAGAACAGCCACTTGAGCTGAACATCGACCGTGACCGTGCCAACCGCGCTGCCGCCGTGGCCGTCGCTCACTGTGTAAGTGAATACGTCGGGGCCGCTCACGCCAATTGGTGGGGTATAGCGTACATTCGTGCCGTCGAAGGCTAGCGCGCCGTGGTGCTGGCTGGTAGTACTTACCGCACTCAGGAATAGCCCATCGCCTTCAATATCGCTGTCGTTAGCGAGGAGCGCGCTGGCGGGGATGAGCAGCGGCGCGCTGCTGCGGGTGCTGGCGCTGTCGGGTCGGGCGGTTGGTGGGTCGTTCACCGGCGCGACGTTGATGCTCACCACTACCACATCGCTCTGCAGCGCGCCATCGCTGACGCGGTAGGCGAACTGATCGCCGCCATAGAAATGAGCGGGCGGGGTGTAGGTGAACGCGCCATTCGCGCTGAGCGCAAGCGTGCCTTTGGTCGGCCAATCGGCCTGTATGACAGTAAGTGGGTCGCCGTCGGGGTCGCTGTCGTTGCTCAACAGCCCCGGTGCGGCCAGCATGAGCTGGGTATCTTCGGCCAGCGGATAGGTTTCAGCCGTGGCGGTTGGCGTATTGTTGGTTTCGTAGGCACCAATATCGCAGGCCATGCCATGTGGTCGGGCGCGGCCAGCAATGTCGAGCGCGGCACAGGTGGCATTATCGCCGGCGTTGATCCCCGGGCTACCCACCAGTAGCGGGAAGGTGCCTGGGGTTCGATTGATTGTGGGGAGCGCGCCAAGCAGCGGGTCGGTGTTGCTCAGGTCGCCCGCGCTGGCAAACCCGCAGCTATTCCCGGCATCGAGGTTGTGCCCGCCCGATGCGAGCGGCCCGGCGCAGCTATCGTTCGCACCATTGCCGCCGAACAAGCTATTCTGCACAGTCATCGCTGCGCCGATGTTGGTAATCGCGGCCCCGGCGGCGTTTGCATCGTGGCTGTTTTCGGCCATGGTCACATTCGTCAGGCGCAGCGTGTCGCTCAAGGCGGTGGAATAGAGGCCGCCGCCGAGCTGGGCATCGTTGAGCGCAAATGACACGCTGTTGAGCTGCAATCCGCCGCCGTTAAACAGGCCGCCGCCATAGCGCGCATGCCCACGCCGCAGCTCGGAGCTTGTTATGATCAACTGCGTGGCTTGGCTATCGTCGGCACTGTACAGGTTCCCGCCATCGTGGCCCGCGCTGTTCGAGTCGAGCACGGTGCCAGTAATCACCGCGGTAGCCGAGCTGTAGATACCGCCGCCGCGCGTATTGGTTACATTATCGTGAATCCAGCTGCTTTCGATTTGCAGCAGCTCGGCGCTGCGAATGCCGCCGCCATAGCCATTGTACGAGCTGTTGTTATTGACGATGCTATCGTTCAGCTGCACGCTGCCTGCACTACTGTAAATACCACCGCCGCTGCCGTTGCTCTGGTTCATATTCCCGGCAGTATTATCGCGCACAATGCTGTGTTCAATCACTACCGGTCCGGCTGCGCTGAAGATTGCCCCACCGTTGCGCCCGGCGGCGTTGTAGGCGATGTCGGCGCTGGTGATGGTGAGCGCACCCGCGTTGAAGATTGCACCGCCATCCAGATCAGGCGTATTCGCACTGCCGCCATGAGTGAGCGCGAGGCCGCTAAGAACAAGCTGCGCGCCGGGGTGTACCTCGGCGATACGGTCGTTTAGCCCGGCGGCATCGATAATCGTGGTGTTTTTGTCAATTCCTTGCAGCGTTACCACCGAGCCAATATCCAGGTCGCCGGTCTGGTTCAGATCTTCGTCTGCGCCAACGCGGCTCAGGGTGTAGGTGCCAGCGGGCAGGCTAATCGTATCGGTACCGCTGCCCGCCGCGCACGCATCGACGGCTGCGTCGGTATTCGCGGCCTGAATGGCTTCGCGCAACGAGCAATTACCATTGGTGGTGTCATCGTCGGCGAAGGTGGTGACGCTAATCGTGGCTGCGCGGGCGGGCTGGGCCGCCGGGAGCGCGCAGGCCAGGCTAGCGAGCACTATAAAAAGGATGCGTTTAGGCATATGTGTGTTGGTTTGCGCCGCAGAAATGTGTGGAACAGTCGGCGTGTGCTGCGGCCATATCACACACCTGGCACGCACGAAACCGCCGCACACGGGCATTTGTTACGGGCCTGCCAGGTTCGCGCGCGAAACGCTAACGAGCAGTGCTCGGCGTGGGTTGTGTGGGTTAAAAACGAGACATAATAAAGGGCAAGCACCAGGCTTGCCCTTACGCCAAAAAAAGCAATTGGGAACAGCTTACAAATCCAGCCGCACCTTCGCGCCGAAGTTCTTCTTCTCTTTGCTGGTGAAGTAGGTCGCGCAGGCCGCATCCAGCAAATCGGCATTCAGCGTCACAGTTTCCATGTTGTATTTTGCAATCGCCAGGGCTTGTAGCAAAATATCGCGCGGCTGGCACATGCGTAGCGGGCGGGCGTCGGGCTTGTACCACTTCTCAAGCAGGTAATCCAGCCCACGCTCGTTGTACGTTACCTTGTATACGCGGCACATAATCTTCCAGATTTCGCGCCACTGTGCCTCAGTCGGGTCGATGATCTCGAACTTGAACTTGATGCGCCGCAACAGCGCCTCGTCGCCCAGGTCGTTCGGGTCGAGGTTGGTTGAGAACATAATCAGCTGGTCGAACGGAATCTGGAGCTTTTTGCCGGTAGCAGTGGTGAGGAAATCGTAGCGCTTTTCCAGCGGCACAATCCAGCGGTTCAGCAGATCGAACACGCGCACTTGCTGGCGGCCAAAGTCGTCAATCAGGAAAATGCCGCAGTTCGCTTTCATCTGAAAAGGCGCTTCGTAAATGCGCGATGTTTCGTTATAGATCAGCTCCAACCCTTCCAGCGTTAGCTCGCCGCCGACAATCACCACCGGGCGGCTCACACGCACCCAGCGCTGATCATATTCCAGCGTATTGGGTAGCGCCTTCTTGGGTGGCTCGTGTACAATCGCGTCGTACAGCTTAATCACCGCGCCATCGGCATAGATCGTATGAGGGATGAAAATATCGTCGCCCATCAGGTGGGTGATGCGCTCGGCAATGGTGGTTTTGCCATTGCCAGGGTAGCCAAACAACATCACTGATGATGCCGAGTTCACCGCTGGGCCAACCTGATTGAGGATTGACTCATCGATCACCAGACCTTGAAATGCCTCGCGAATATTTTTGCGCGTCACCACCACATTCTTCACAGTCTGGGCCTTTACCGATTCAATCCAGTCATCCAGTGGCACCGGGCAGGGGCCAGCGTACATGGTTTTGAGTAGCGCATCGGCGGCGGCCTGGTTGCCGCGCGGGGTCAGTACATATTCATAGTTCACATCGCCATAGCCGCGTTGCCCGGCAATATCAATCAGCTCCTGGCCGCGCAGCTCTTTCAGCAGCACGTCGATGATCGCATATGGCAGCTTTATCTCGTCAACTAAGTCGAGGCCGGTGACGCGGCCTTTGTTATAGATGATCCGCAGGAGATGTTCGAAGAGGAAGGTGCGATTGAGGCCAGTTTCTTCAATCGTTTGAGGTTGGTACGGGGTGAAGGCATTCGCGAGCCGGGGCATGGCTTCGTCATCGGAAGGCGGTGGGTCACCGATTACGCGCGTGGCTGCGAGATTGACGCCTTTGGCGCGGGCATCGGCTACCGCTTTCTCAAGCTCATCTTTGTGAAATAGTAAGTGTAACAGCGCATCCTGGTCGTCGGCCTCTTGCGCGCGTTTGATGCAATCGTAGACGGCACGGGCCACCAGGTATTTCACGCCATCGATATAGAGATGATGCAGATATTCATTATTTTGAACATAACAATCGCGCGAATGGGAAGGTCTGCTTAGCATGTCGTCATACGAATGTTGATCGATCAAAAGGCGCATTATGTGGCAAGCCCTTCTGGTTAAAACGCGGTTACAAAACGTATTGGCGTAGTATAGGGGCAGCCCGGCCCGAAAAGAATAGGCCGATGGTCATCTTACAGGGCGTTACCAAGGGGGAGCACTTGCCGTTGAGTGCGATTAAGGAGTACTACGAGTATAAAGTGCATCGAGTGCAGGCGCATCGAGGAAGCCTTCGGCAGCGCCAACGGCACCGATTTTGTAGGCTGCGAAGGTAATCGCGCGGCGAAGCGCTTCGTAGGGATTGTGAGAACGCGCATAGTCATCGATAAATGCGGCAAATAGCGCATCGCCCGCGCCAATGGTATTGACGACCGGGCGTATCTGCACGGCGGGGAATCGCTCGAGGAACCCATGCGCGCGCACGCCCAGCAGTGCGCCCGCAGCTCCCAATCCCACCACAATAATGGGGGTGCCGTAGCGCGCCTGAAGCTGCTGCACCCAGATTTCTGGCGCGCAAGGCAGGCGCTCATGGCTCATGAAAAGGATGTCGGCGGCGGCCATAAAGTCGCGATTATACGCATCATCAAGGTCGCTAATGGTATGCACGTCGGTGGCGATTGGGATGCGGCGCGCCCGTGCCTGGGCTAGCATGGGCCGCGAGAAGTTGATATTACACAGCACCGCCATGGCGCAGCCATCAATCGCTCGCTCGAAGAGCGCAAGCGGGTACGGCTGCTCTTGAATGTCTTTCAGGTCGGTGTTGATCATGCGCTGGCCGCTTGGGTCGTAAAGGATCGCAGACTGGGGCGTGCTGTCGAGCTGCACCAGTACATGGGCAGCGGGCAGACCCTCAGCGTCGAGCTGCTGCTGCACCAGGGCGCCAGGCGCGTCGCGACCAATCAGTGAGGCAAAGCACACGGTGTTGCCCAGTGTCGTAAGCGCTTTGGTCAGGTTGTAGCCCACGCCTGCCACGGTGCTGCGCACGCCAAAAAAGGGGTAGCGCACCGGGGTGTAGGCGATCGGGAATCCCTCAACCTGTACGGTCGTTTCGATATTGATCAGGCCAGATACGAAGAAGCTTGACATAGTGTTGAACACAAGAACCCTTTATACCGCCTCGGGTTGGCGACCAATGCGGATCAGGCAGTGCTTCCCGCCCTGGGCAATGCACTCAACTTCCTCAACCGGGTAGGTTGCGCCCGTGGCCCAGCGAATAGCCTCGCCATAGAAGCCAAGCGGAAAGAAGCAGATTGGTTGTTCGGCCTGGCTGCCCGCGCAGTATGGACAGGCGCTAATTTCCACAAAAAAACCTGCGTCGGTGTCGTAGGTGCGATGCGGGGCGTGCAGCAGCTCTTCCGCAATCTTCGCCGAGCGCGAGAGCACTAGCTTGATCTTGGCATCGGTGGGCAGCACCTTAAACGCAGCCCCGGCCAGTGCCGCAAGGGTTTTATTGCTTTCGCGGAAATGCTTGAGCGAAGTGCGCCCGGCGCGCAGCAGAATGGGGCGCATCCCACGTTCGCCAAAAATGCGAAACGCCGTGGCAAACAGGTGGCTCAGCTCCGTTACAGTCATTGAGGGCGTGTCGTCGTCGGGTGGTAGCGCGCCACCATTATAGTAGTGCTGTAACCCCGATTGCGCGAATAACATGCGCAAGCTGCGCTCGCCCAGATTATCGATCACGCTGTCGCACACCTGCCGCAAGACTTGCGAAGGGACCTGCTGGCCCGCCGGAGTTGCCCGATCACTCATGCGTTCCTCCTTGTGTGCAGC
>JAFEAS010000210.1 GCA_018266315.1 Chloroflexi bacterium SZAS-1
AGAGCCTGATCGGAAATTATTATGCCGGTTTGAGGCGTTTGAGCATCAGATGGATGGAGGCGAGATAGACGAACGACTCCGTACAGGAAGCCTCGCGATCGAACTCTTTACTCAATTGCCGATTGCGGCCAAGCCAAGCAAATGTTCGCTCGACTACCCAGCGTTTCGGAATGACGGCGAATCCCTTCTGTCCGGTTGGTTTCTCAATGATTTCGATTGCCAGATTGGTATAGCGCTTGGCCCACTCGATTAGCCAGTCTTTGTAGCCTTGATCAGCACGAACTGTTTGCAAACGCGGAAAGCTGTGGTGGTGCTGGCCCAAGAGCCATTCCGCACCTTCACTCTCGGTAATGTCGGCGGGGTGGACGAGTACACGCAACAGCAAGCCATTTGTATCAACCAGAATATGACGTTTGCGCCCGTTCACTTTTTTTTCCGGCGTCATACCCACGGTCGCCACCTGCTTCTGTGGATTTGACGCTTTGACTATCAATCACCGCGATGCTTGGCTCACTTTCGCGCCCGAGTTGCTGGCGAACAGCTTGGCGCAAGCTGTCGTTGATGCGTTCCCAGGTGCCATCGTGACGCCATTTGTCGAAATAGTAGCGCACAGAGCTATGTGGTGGAAACTCACTCGGCAGCATGCGCCATTGGCAACTGGTTCGATTCTTATACAATAGTGCGTTGACGACCGTGCGCAGATCAAGCTCGGTCGGACGTCCAGGGCCATCAGTACGTTGCAGTAAGGGTTCGAGAAGTGCCCATTGGTCGTCAGTCAGATCAGTTGGATAGCTCACTGGTATGCTCACGTGCATTCATAGCCCGAATCATGAGCCAAGAGTGTACCACAAGCCTATGAATTTTCGATCACGCTCTTAGAGCATCGAAGCAGGTATTCGTTGTAATACGATAAACCCATGATGTAAGCATACCCGGGTCTTCGAGTTGCCGGATTCCGCGATAGATTTTCAGAAATACTTCCTGTGCCTGATCTTCAGCATCTTGCCGATTGCCCATAAGGCGGTACGCCGTTGCGAATACTCGTTCTTTATACATTGATACAAGCAATTCAAAGGCACGCGTATCGTCTGGTAGGGTTCGCTGACACAGCCGCACAAGCTCCTCTGGTGCAAGCGTCTGCATCATGCCTCCTTGTCATCGTCAACAGCTGCGTAAGCTCTTTAACCTACCAAAACACTGGCAAACTGTCAACTATGACGCAAAGCCCTTCGGTTGTAGGATGAGTGTGCCCGAGTGCGCCGAGGGGAGCGGCAGTCCCCATCACTAGTGGTATCTCGCTGCTCGATTCCTCCCTGGCGAGCAATTCGTGGCATACATACGCGGTATGCCGAAGTGCTGACTATCTGCCTTGTGCCACTATACCTACGATATTAAAAACGGGCAAATCAGTTACTCTAGGCTCAAGATCGTGGAACGGAGCACCTGATTGCCGTGTTGCGCAGCGCACATATCGTGGTGGCTGCGTTGCTATCAAGACTTCCTGCTCTACAAAAAAGTCACAGCCCACAACAGCGTGACTTTTCAAAAGTGCCTTCGTCATGTTTACTATCTAATTCCATAAAATAGTATTCCAATCACAGAGAAGGCATATGCCGCATATATTTATCATTGAACAGCAACGCGAAATTCGCTCGATTCTAGAGCGCATTCTCTGCCGTGCCGGGTATACAGTCAGCACCTTTTCAGATGCCGCACTTGCCCAGGCATACGCGCGTAAAACACCGCCGAGCGCTGTCGTTGTCGATATGTCCTATCAACCCCTCACGATTTCGCAGGCGCTGGCAGCTCTGCGCGCGAGCTTGCCCGATCGCAATGTGCCGTTCATTGTTACCAGCACCTGGTATTGCGATGAAGTGAACCTGCTACCGGGCGATGGCTATGCCGAGATACTGGTGAAGCCCTTTCTGCGCGAGAGCTTGCTCGAAAGCATTGAGCGCGCGTTATGGCAGCACCAGCGGCCAAAGCAGCATCCCGGGGCCATGCGGGTATAATAGCGCATCACCCTCGCTACCTACAGCAGAATTTTCACTATAGCGCCCTGGCATGCGTACTCAGTGGCAAAAGCAGCGCTACAGCGGCGCGCATTGCGACCGTGCCCGGTTTGGCTTATAATCGTGCTGCTGCCAGCTAGGCGGCCGCAGCCCGCCGCATCTGCCTGCTCCATCCGAATCTGCTTACACAGAGGTGTGCCGTGCAAGACTTTGAGAAACTTGGCGCGTTTTACCTCGGCAAAGGCTACGATCTTGATCGTGGTGCAATGACCGACGAGCTGATTTTATACGACTCCAAGGATTTGACCACGCATGCCGTGATCATCGGTATGACCGGCAGTGGTAAAACCGGCCTGGGTATAGACCTGATCGAAGAAGCAGCAATCGACCACATCCCGGTGATTGCGATCGACCCGAAGGGCGACCTGGGCAACTTATTGCTCACTTTCCCCAACCTCGACGCGGCCAGCTTCCAGCCCTGGCTGCCGCCACCCGACCCGGGTGCGCCTGCCGAGAGCGATGCCCAGCGCGCTACCGAATTAGCCGATCGCTGGCGTAAGGGTCTGGCCGATTGGGGCGAGGATGGCGCGCGCATCCAGCGAATGCTTGATGCCGCCAATTTTGCCATCTACACCCCTGGTAGCTCGGCTGGTACCCCGATCTCGGTCTTGCGCTCGTTTAAGGCTCCTTCCGCCCAGCTGCGCGACGATGTCGACCTGTACCGCGAGCGCGTGCAGGCTACGGCCATGGGTATTCTCACCCTCATGGGAATCGACGCCGACCCGATTACCAGCCGCGAGCATGTGTTGCTTTCGAACCTGCTCGACAATGCCTGGCAGCAGGGTCAGGATCTCGATGTCGCGGGCTTGATTCGCGCTATTCAGCAGCCGCCTTTCGATCGCGTCGGCGTGCTCGATGTCGAGTCGTTCTTCCCAAGCAAAGACCGCGCTGGCCTGGCGATGCAGCTAAACAACCTGCTGGCCGCGCCGGGTTTTGCCGCCTGGATGGATGGTGAACCACTCGATACCGGGCGGCTGCTGTTCACCGACACTGGCAAGCCGCGCGTGTCGGTCGTGTCGATCGCACACCTCTCCGACCGTGAGCGCATGTTCTTCGTTGCCACGCTGCTGAACGATGTGGTGAGCTGGATGCGCACTCAGCCGGGCAGCACCAGCCTGCGCGCTATTCTGTACATGGACGAGATTTTTGGCTATTTACCGCCGGTAGCCAACCCGCCAACCAAGGCGCTATTCCTCACGCTGCTCAAGCAGGCGCGCGCCTTTGGCCTGGGCCTGGTGCTGGCGACGCAGAACCCGGTCGATCTCGATTATAAAGCGCTTTCAAATATTGGCACCTGGATGATTGGTCGCCTGCAAACCGAGCGCGACAAGGCGCGCGTGATGGAAGGGCTAGAGGGCGCAGCGGCAGGCGGTAGCTTCGATCAGGCGCAGATGGAGCGTATTCTAGCCGGGCTGGGCAAGCGCATCTTCCTGATGCACAATGTCCACGAAGATCACCCGGTTGTATTCACCACCCGCTGGACGCTTTCGTACCTGGCCGGGCCACTGACGCGCGAGCAAATTAAGAAATTGAAGCCCGCTTCAGCCCCAACGCCGGTCGCATCAGCGGCAAGCCCGGTAGCTGTCGCAGCCCCGCCGCCTGTGCCCACGGTTGCTGCCGCAGCAGCAGCGGCTGGCCCGCCAGTGGTGCCACCCCAGATTACCCAGTACTATGTGCCGCCGCGCCGTGGTGCTGCCGCGAACGAGCTAACCTACCGCCCATTTGTCGTTGGTGCCGCCGATGTAACCTACGCAAACGCGAAGTACAACGTGCAGCAGACACGCCGGGTGCTGCAAATGTGCCCAATTGCCGATAGCGCCGTGCCAGTAGAGTGGGATCGCTCGGCAACGCTTGATCTCGATGCCAGCGACCTTGAGAAGCAGCCCGATAGCGGCGTTGGCTTTGCCAAGCTGCCCGCTGCCGCCAGCAAACCCAAAAACTACGACGAATGGGATACGCTGCTAAGCCGCTGGCTGCGCACCGAGCAGCCGCTCACCCTACTGCAAAGCGCTACGCTGAAAGCCACATCGGCGGTGGGCGAGGCCGAGCGCGATTTCCGCATCCGGCTGCAAGAGCTGGCCCGCCAGCAGCGCGACGACGCGGTTGAAGATTTGCGCAAGCGCTATGCCACCCGCATTGCCACCCTGGAAGATCGTGCACGCCGCGCCGACCAGGAAGTAGCCAAGCAGCAGGAACAGGCCAGCGCGCAGAAATTAAGCTCGGTGGTGTCGATCGGCGAATCGCTGCTCGGCTCGTTCTTTGGGCGCAAGCGCAGCACTATTACCACGGCGGTGCGTGGCTTTGGGCGCATGCAGGACGAAAGCAGCGACGTGGGCCGCGCCCAGGCGAATGCCGAATCGGTACGTGCCCAGCTTAGCGAGCTACAGGCCGAGCTACAGCGCGAGATCGACACGCTTTCGTCAAGCTTCGATGCCCAGCGCGAGCCGCTCGAAACCGTGACGATCGCGCCCAAGAGCAGCGATATTGTGGTGCACTTTGTGGGTCTGGCCTGGGTGCCTTTTAAGGATGGCGAAACTGAGGCCTGGATTTAGCAGTTTATAGCCCGCAATAACCACGAAGCGCACGAGAAGCATGTAGCCGGAGGATTGCTTCGTGCGCTTCGTGCATTTTGCACCCTACCCGCAGTATGCGCCTACCTATCGCAGCGCGCAGATGGCAGCCGGTGGGAAAGAACGGCTCAGGTGTTCCAGAAAGTAGAAAGCTATGTCGCGGCGTTCAAATTCGCGCGGGTGGTATCTTTCGCAAGTGCAGCTGCTGGTATTGATTCTCATTGTTGCAGCCGGGCTGTATCTGTACTTTCACCCCGACATATTGAGCGGATGGATTGGGCAGCCGGGGAGCGCGCCGAGCGCCGAGCTTGCCACCAGTACGCCAGCCCCGCCCGAACCAACTGCGGCGGTACGCGCCACACCGGCCCCGGCTGCTACGTCGGCGCCTCGGGCTACAGCTGCGCCTAAAGCCACCCCCGAAGCCTCGGGCACCGATGCTCTATTGAGTTTGCGGGGTGCCTGGTACCAGCTGTATTTCACCCGCCCGCGCTACCCCGATCGAGCTGCCAATCACCAGGGCGGCATCGACGCGCGGCTGGTCGCATTCCTCAACACGGCCACGAAAACCATTGACCTTGCCGACTATGATTTTGACCTTGAGAATGCTGCGCAGGCGCTGGCTGCTGCCGCTGCGCGCGGCGTGCGGGTGCGTATGGTGACCGATACCGATACGCTTACTAGCCCCAAGGAATCGATTCAGCGCGCGTTTGCCATCCTTAAGCAGGCGAACATCCCGGTTGTCGACGACCAGCGCCCGGCGATTATGCACAATAAATTTGTAGTAGTGGATGATATTGTGGTGTGGACTGGTTCGTGGAATTTCACGGTGGGCGATACGTATCGCCTGAACAACAACGCGATCAAAATCGTATCGCCTGGCCTGGCGAAGAACTATACGCTTGAGTTTGAGCAAATGTTTGAAAAGCGCCTGTTCGGCCCCGCTAAACAATCTACGCTGCATGACCCGGTGCTGACGATTGGCGGCGCGCGGGTGGAGAACTACTTTGCGCCTGAAGATCAGGTAGCGTCGCATATTATCAAGCGCATCGAGCTAGCGCAGCAGTCAATTCATTTTATGGCGTTTTCGTTCACCAGCGATACAATCGGGCGGGCGATGCGCGATCGGGCGAAGGCGGGTGTGCAGATTTCGGGCGTGTTCGAGAAAAACGGCTCCGAGACGTTATATAGCGAGTATGGCAAATTTCTTAAGGCCAAATACGATGTGTTGCAGGATGGCAACCCCTACCTGATGCACCATAAAGTCATTATTATCGACGGCAAAACGGTGATTTTCGGTTCGTTTAACTTTTCGAATAATGCCGATAAGGACAACGACGAAAATTTGCTGATTGTTGACGATGCGGGCCTGGCGCAGGCGTTCGAGGCCGAGTTTCAGCGGGTACGCGATACCGCGCTGGCGAGCGATACCCAGAATGTTTCGCCCACCGATCCGGGCCTGGATACGATGGAAATGCTGACCATTGGGCGCTGATGCCCGGAGCAACATACAAGAGCATTCACGGCACCGCGCGCACCGAGATTCGTCTGCTTTTCGGTGCGCGCGGTGTTTTAGCGCTGCTCAATATATTCTAGCAAGTTGCTTGGGTTGTAACCGGCGCGCGGCGCACGCAAGCGCTTAAGCGCGCTGGGGTGCATGGCATCGCTATTTAGGTTGCGAGCGTGTTAGCAGGGTAACGGGCGCTGTTCGCACCCGCAACGCTATTGCGTAAACTACGCCTGCTGCTCAGGCCGCAAGGCCCCCGGCGCTACCGCC
>JAFEAS010000211.1 GCA_018266315.1 Chloroflexi bacterium SZAS-1
CTGGCCGACCGGGCGACGATCGCCAATATGGCACCTGAGTATGGCGCAACCTGTGGCTTCTTCCCGGTAGACGATGAAACCTTGCGCTACCTGCGCGGCACTGGCCGCGATGCCGTGGCACCGCTGGTTGAGGCGTACTGCAAGGCACAGGGTATGTTCCGCACCGACGACAGCCCGATTCCCACCTTCAACAAACTGCTTGAGCTCGACCTGAGCACAATCGAGCCGAGCATGGCTGGCCCGCGCCGCCCACAAGATCGTGTGCCACTGAACGACCTGAAGCGCTCGTTCTGGCAGTCGATGAAAACCACCTTTGGGCATGAAGTAAAGACCAGCGACGAGGCGGGTAAGGGCTATATTCGCTGGCTGGGCGAAAGCGGCAACGAAGCCGAGCCGGAAGAAGCCCCGGTGGTAAGCCGCTACGATATTTACAAGCAGAACTCGGCGACAGTCGCGCTTGAGGGCACCAGCAGCACGCTTACCCACGGCGCAACCGTAATTGCGGCAATCACTTCGTGTACCAATACCTCGAACCCATCGGTGATGATTGCGGCCGGCCTGCTGGCGCAAAAAGCCGCTGCGCGCGGCCTGAAACCGCAGCCATATGTGAAAACCAGCCTCGCACCTGGCTCGCGCGTTGTAACCGAATATTTGAAAAAAGCCGACCTACTTGACTCGCTCGATGCCCTCGGCTTCAACGTTGTGGGCTATGGCTGCACTACCTGTATTGGCAACTCCGGGCCAGTCGCCGACGAAATTGCCGCTGCCGTCAAAGACCATAACCTGGTAGTAAGCGCCGTACTAAGCGGCAACCGCAACTTTGAGGGCCGCATTAACCCGGTGGTACGCGCCAACTACCTGGCGTCGCCGCCGCTGGTGGTAGCCTTCGCAATCGCTGGCACGGTCGATATCGATATGCGCTACGAGCCACTCGGCACCGGCAGCGATGGCAAGCCCGTGTACCTGGCCGATATCTGGCCGACGCACGAAGAAGTCCAGGCCGCAATGGCGAACTCCGTGACTGCCGACCTGTTCCGCCAGCAGTATGCGAACGTGTTCACCGGCAACCCCGATTGGAATGAGATCCCGGTGGCAGGCGGCGCGCTGTATGCCTGGAACGACAGCTCAACGTATATTCAAAACCCGCCGTATTTCGTGGGCATGACCCGCGAACTGCCGCCGCTGCGCTCGATTGTGGGAGCGCGGGCGCTGGCGATCCTGGGTGATAGCGTTACCACCGACCACATTTCGCCTGCGGGTAGCATTGCCAAAGATAGCCCGGCCGGTCGCTACCTGATTGAGCACGGCGTCGAGCCAAAAGACTTCAACTCGTATGGCGCGCGGCGCGGCAACCACGAAGTAATGATGCGCGGCACCTTCGCCAATATTCGGCTGCGCAATGCAATGGTGCCAGGTGTCGAAGGCGGCTATACGGTATACCTACCCACCGGCGAGCAGATGAGCATCTACGATGCGGCGATGCGCTACCAGGCCGACAGTACCCCGCTGGTGGTTCTTGCAGGCAAAGAGTACGGCACCGGCTCCAGCCGCGACTGGGCGGCGAAAGGAACCTTCCTGCTAGGTGTACGCGCCGTGATTGCCGAAAGCTTCGAGCGCATCCATCGCTCGAACCTGGTGGGCATGGGTGTGCTGCCGCTGACCTTTACGAACGGGCAGAGCGCAGCATCATTGGGGCTCACCGGCAGCGAAGTATTCACGATTGAAGGCATTGAGGGCTTGAAACCCGGCCAGGAACTTACGGTGCGGGCTGAGCGCGCCGACGGAACTACGATCAGCTTCCCAGTACGGGTGCGGATCAACTCCGAAGGCGAGCTTGCATACTACCGTAACGGCGGCATCCTGCACTATGTGTTGCGCAACCTCGCCGCACATAGCGAGCCAGTTTCGGCCTAATTCGTACACAGCAACATTACAAGCGCCGCCTTTACCAGGCGGCGCTTGTGATGTTGGTGATGTATTGAAGGCTTTTTGCTTGTGGTAGCGAAACCCTGCTATGATGCCTTGGACGTATGCCCGGTAATCTTGCAATAGAATGAATAGAGTGCATCGCCGGTGGTATTCGCCACCGCACCCACCGGGCCGCCCCACCCGCCAGTACTCGCGGCAGGCGCAGCGTTGGCCCCATTCGCTGGCTCAACCGTGAAGGTCGCGAGCATACCCGCCAAAATATGGTCGTTGACATGGCAGTGATACAGCCAGGTGCCAGGGTTGTCTGGGCGCATATCGAGCGTTTTCATACTGCCGGGTAATAGCTCAACCATGTCGGTGCGCATGCCGCCCATTGAGCCATTATTCATTAACAGCGTCTGGCCGTGCCAGTGGGGAGTATGCAGATCAACCTCTGTGCCCATCCCAATCACATACCAGCGCACATGCTCGCCGACGCGCATAGTTAGCCCGGGCAAGTTACCAAATACATACCCATTGATCGAGTGCATCAGGTTACTCTCGTTGAAACCCTCGTCATCGGGCTGCACATTAGCCGGGCCATCGGCAAATTTGTTGATATTATCGGGCAGATAGGGCGACTGGTTTTCGTCATCGACCAGGAACATCGTGACGAATTCGCGATCAACATCGGCGGGCGAACCATCGGCCTTGGCCTTACCACGGGCGGTGATAATCATTGGGCCAATCAGGCCACTATAGCTATCGCCAACCTCGTCGGTATGCGAATGATACATCCACAATACTGAGCTGCCATCACCGGGGCCGGGGCCAGCACGTTCGGGCACCTGCCAGGTATAGGTATAGGTTTGCCCTGGTGGCACGCCATCATCACCTTTATCCGCTGCGCCAGTTCCATCGGCATAGGGCGCGCCCTCGGCATTTTTGTTGTAGAACACACCATGCGGATGGATGCTCACTGGTAGCTTCGTATTATTTTTGAAATCAACGATGATTGTGTCGCCAACCTCAGCATGAATCGCTGGCCCAAGAATTCCAAGGTGCTGCCACGCGGGTGCTATTGGCTTGAGCGTTGCAAACGTTGCATCGGTATATTCACGATACAGCGCTTTGCGATAGACGCGGCCAATGCGCCCTGTCCCAGGCCCAACAAATACATTCGCCGCATCATCAAACGGCTCGCCAGTAATCATATTCTTGCCCGAAGGTGCATAATCCCAATCCACCATATCGGCAGCAATATAATAGTGGCGTATTTGCCCGGTAGCTGCATTACCCGGCTGCAGTTGGCGAAATGCTGCAAAGCCAATCACAGCGAGCAATAGCGCATACCCACCGATCCAGATCCACCGTGTTCCCACGTACCGAAACACTTTGCTCATATCATCCTCACCATTATGTGCTTCGCCAGAATGCAAGCCGCGACAGGCGGCTTGCTATCAATGCTGCGTAATTGTTTCCCTACTAGAAAGGCGCATCCACATACTTCGGCGTTACAGCGGTATACACAAATCATTCTTTTGATGGAGACAGCCCTGGAATGGCCCAAGTGTAACAAGGAATCACACAAATTCGATGATGATAATCTATTTACGAATGAACATTAGATTATTAGTAAAAATACCGTTTTATATTCTTACAATCACAGCAAATAAAATGTTAATACGGTTTGTATCACGTAAATATGATGATGACCAAAATATTATTATCAGCCCATTTATAGATCAAACGGACGCCAGGTACTATTTTGCACCTGGCGTCCGTTTGATTTAGCACTTTATGTGTAAGCTTGGGTAAAGATATATGAAGATTAAGAAAGTGTTAATTTATAGTAAAAACCTCCCTAAATCCCTATACTATGCGCATTTTCTGGCGGCACTAGCTATAAATATTTGTGGTATGTTAGGAACCCAATAATGCTGGCAGCACTGAGAGCACGAGCAGTAAAAATCCGAGCATCATTGCGCCTAGAGTCGGCAAGCGATTCTTCGGGCTAGCCGGGTTGTTCAGCGCAATCATTTGCTCAACCCGCACTCGGGGGGCGCTACCAGCCTGCGCAAACAAACTTGCGGTGGTCAGCCGCTGAATTGCGATATTCTTTCTACTTGAAGCCACCTTTACTAACGCCCGTGCAAGCACCAATGGCTGGCGAGTCATTCGTGCCGCCAGCACATCACAGGCTTCATCCTGGCTCAGCATCATTGCCGACCAGGCCAGATAGCTGGTTGGTAAAAACCACAGCATATCGCGGAACATACGTATCACCCAATTCCACTGAATATCGCGCCGCCGAATATGCGCCCATTCGTGACACAACACTGCCACTGCCTCATCAACACTGAGCTCATGCAGCAATGTGGTTGAGATATAAATGCGCGAGTGGAACAGGCCAGTTGCAAATGCCAGATATATCGGCAGATCAACCACAAAAATAGGCGGTAGCGCGCCATATTGCGTATGGTCAAGCTCCTGCAGCCGCTCGTCCACTCGCTGATATGGCGTTTTCGCCAGCGGCACGGCGATGGCAAGCGCATGATTAAGCCGGTGGGTACCAAGTAGAAAGCGCGCTGCCGAGATGATCGCCGAACCAATCAGCGCAACAAGCAAGAGATCCATCGTTGTTGGCGAAAGAAATGAGTCTATTGGGTAGCGATTAAGCACCTGGGCATGAAAATGCGTGAGCATATACCCTGGCAGGGTATTGGGCGCGGGCCGCCATTCGGTAATGAAATACGACATGACTTCGCCCAGCACGGGCAAGCTAATGGCCAGGGCGTAGAGGAACACCCGCAGGCGGGGATGTTGCTTCAGCGCATACCGGCTATAGAGGAAAATACTCAGGCAAGCGAGCGCAGCAACCAGAACGGTATACCCTAAATGCGGATGGTATGGATCATATGGGATGACATCGCCGCCCATAGCTACGCTCCAATTTGCCTATTATTACCTTGCGCTACCCACAAGGTATTGGGTTAGCTCGATACTGGTTTCTTCTTTTCGGCCTCATTGATCATTTGCATGAGAGCATCAAGTTGCTCGGGTTCGGCTTCCTGGAGCTGATCAAGAAATTGAGCGTACACCGGGGTTCCAAAACCAGAAAATAAGCCAGCCAGAATTTCGCGAATAGCCGAATTTGTAAATTCTTCACGGGTGAGTCGTGCCTGATAGATATATTGGTTGGACTCCAAATTACGCACTAGCACTTGCTTTTTTACCAGGCGATCGAGCACGGTTTTGGTGGCACCATACGAGATGCGCTGCCCTTGATCGCGCAAGCCCTCGAAGATATCGCGCGCGGATGCTTGATGGCGCGCCCAAACTAAGGCCATAATATCGGCCTCAAGCGAGCCAAAAAGCTGGCGCAACCCTTCGCCATGGGGTTTAAACACCGATACAATTGCACGCTTCATATTCTCCCTTTCACCCGCAAACGTCTTGTGCCAATAATAGCAATATCTGGCGCTACCCAATGAGCCGCCAGGCCCTGGTTCGCCAGGAGCGAAACGAGTGCCAGGATATAACTTTTAACAATTTGCATTATATCAGCTCATATGTATGGGTTCAATGCAGGTACTCGCGACTACAAATAACAGTTTTTTCACCCTATTGAGATGCGGCTTTCCCGATCCCACATCATCTGGCATATTAGCAGTACGCCAACTCTAATCCGCGACTCCACCGCCCCTAAAGTAAAGGCAAAACTGATACGGGCTGCGCTTGATGATGTACGGTTTGCGGTGCTCGGCGCGGTTTTGCCGCGCCAAACACCACTCTGGATGCGGCTTGCCGCCCAGCCCCACCATTGGGTAGCGGTCGCCTGTTTAGTAAGCACTTTGACGCGGACGCAAACCTGGCACCATGGGTTCATACAAAGCACGTTTTTCTGCCAGAATACAAGATCTAACTGTCCTACTTCTCCGTAATACTTTTTATACCATGGTAAAGTAGGTAACAAAAGGATAGTAGCGCTATGACCAACACGCACGCCAGCTATTTTTCGCCATTACAAGGTGCCGAATTTATGGTCTTGACGACCTATCGCACCTCGGGTGAGGCAGTGCCAACGACAGTGTGGTTTGCCGAAGCAGGCAGCAAGCTCTATGTCACCACGAATGCCAACCTCAAGAAGGTTGGGCGTATTCGTGCTACACCCGCCGTGCTGGTTGCCTCCAGCGACCGCGTAGGCAATACATTGGGGCCAGCGATTGCCGCCCGCGCACGCATTCTTGCCCCCGAAGAATTCCCGGTTGCCAGCGCGGCTTTAAGTACCAAATATGGCGAAACCTACGCTGCGATGACCGCGCGAATGGACATGATGACTGAACCCAACAGCCGAATATTTATTGAAATAACACCGCCATAGCATACCGATAATCGGGTAGCGCTGAACAGTCGATGCCAACATGCGTATATTGACGTGCGAGCAGATTGCGCTACAATCTGCCCATGCCATCCAATACTCTGCGCCATATTGGTATTGATGCTAGCCGCGTGGCAGTTGATGCACGCACTGGCACTGAGCACTACACCTATGAGCTACTTGCGGCACTCGCACAGCTCGATCGGCGCAACCGCTATACGCTATACTGTAATCAGCGGCCAACGGTGTTGCCACCGCTCGGCCCCAACTTCGCACTCCGCACCATCCCATTTGCGCGGCTGTGGACTCACGCGCGCCTTTCGGCAGAGCTAACGCGTCACCCGCCCGATACGCTCTTCGTGCCTGCGCATGTCCTTCCGCTCGGTGCACCACTGCGGCGCTTCCGCACGGTTGTTACCATTCACGATCTGGGCTACCTGCATTTCCCTGAAGCGCACACACCGCTACACCGGCGCTACCTGCAACTTTCGACATTGTGGAGCGCCCACGCTGCTACGCATATTATTGCAATATCCGCGGCCACACGTGCCGACCTGATTCGCTACACTGGCATTCCAGCGCAGAAAATCTCTGTCATTCACCACGGCCTCGCGCCGCGCTTTCGCCCGGTGGAAGACGCTAGCCTGCTTGCCAAGGTGCAGGCGCGCTATGGCATCACTGGCCCGTATTTCTGCTATATCGGCACGGTACAGCCGCGCAAAAACATCGAGCGCTTGATTGAAGCCTTTGCGCGAACCCTCGGCACTACAAATGCCGGGCTTCAGCTGGTGATTGCCGGGAAGCGTGGCTGGCTCACCGAAGCAATTGAGCGCCGCGCCGCCGCGCTTGGCATCGGCCAACAGGTGCGCTTCACTGGCTACGTGCCCGACGCCGATGTGCCTGCGCTATTAAGCGGCGCGCTGGCATTTGTGTTTCCTTCGCTCTACGAAGGCTTTGGCATGCCCGTGCTCGAAGCGATGGCCTGCGGTGCCCCCGTGCTCGCCGCCAATACCTCGTCGCTGCCCGAAGTAGCCGGCGACGCCGCACTGCTCGTAAACCCGGAGGATGTCGCGGCGATTACGGCGGGCATGGCTCGCCTGCTGAACGATGCGGCATTGCGCGCCGATTTGCGCGCGCGCGGGCTAGCACGGGTTGCGCAGTTCACCTGGCAGCGCAGTGCTGCCGCGACCTTACAGGTATTGCTGGGCTGAATCTGCGCTGCGTGTATACCCTACGCTCATGAGGGAATATGATGCGCATATTGCCAATAATGCTCGGGATACTGCTGCTCGCTGGCAGCGTTAGCGCCGTGCGCGCGCTGCCGCCACCGCAGCGCACCGATGGGCTCGACCAGCCGCTGCTCGGGGCGAATATGTGCGGCGCGGGCGACCCTGGCGATGTGCAGTTTACGCTGGCTGCCACTGGCGATACCTTCCCGCACGAGAACATCCAGGCCGCAGGCGAGGCGAACGGCTACGATTACCTGTTTGATCATGTGCGGCCATTTTTGCAGGCCGCCGACCTGGCGTATACCAACTTCGATGGCGCGATGCTCGCCAGCAGCCCCTACACTGGCTACCCGGCCTTCAACTATAACCCGGCGCTGGCTGGCGCGCTGAAACGCGCGGGTATCGGGCTGGTTTCAACCGCGAATAACCACATCCTCGATCAGGGAGCCGAGGGGCTGGATGCGACATTGCAGGTGCTGGCGCAAGCGGGCATTCAGCAGCACGGCACCGTGGCGAGCGGGGCCGCCGATCAGCCGCGCCCGCCCTTTTTGCTGCTCACCCTTACCCAGGGCAGCACCAGTATTAAACTGGCGTTTTTGTCGTTTACCTGGGGCACGAATGGCATGCCCGATGCGCACAACCAGGTCAATTTGCTCTGGCAATCGAATGAATATGGGCAGCAGGGCAGCGTGCGCCAGCAAGTGCTCGATACGGTTGCGCAGGCGCGCCGCGCCGCCGATATTGTGGTGGTAGCGGCGCACTGGGGCTACGAGTACCAATTTTTCCCCGATGATGCGCAAATTGTCGGGGCGCAGGCGCTGGCGGCTGCCGGGGCCGATATTATTCTGGGGGCACAGTCACACACGCTCCAGCCGGTTGATTTGCTGCGGCATGGCGACCGCACGACGTTGGTGATCTACTCGCTGGCAAACTTTCTGGCATCGCAGGGCGCATTTCAAGCCGAAAGCTATAGCGCAACATCGGTGATTTTTTATGTTGGCATCACGCGCAGCGCGGATGGGCGCACGCGCGTAAGCGGCTACCGCTACCTGCCGACGATTCATGTCGATGGCGATACCCGCCCTGCACCAATCCCGGTGACGGGCTACGACGATGTAATCGCACATGTGCGCGCCGAAATGCGCGACCCCGACGGGCTGCGCCAGGTGCCGCCCAGCCTATCCCAACCGCCAGCGCGCATGCTGATCTGCCAGCCGATAGCGCTGCCCGATGCGCCGCAGCTGCCGATCGGCGGCGACTTCGCGCAATACCTGGCAACCCTGGGCGGAACCGCACCGCGCGACCTGGCTGACGCGCAGCTGGTGTTGGGCGCACCGCTGGGGCCAGTAGCACCGGCGCTGGCGGGCGATTGCCAGACAACCACGACGGTATTGCTGACCGAACGACAGCGCCTGGAACTCCATCCTGAGCTAGATTGGCCGTATCGTGTATCGGGCACGCAGCTGGGCGCGGCGGTATACCAGCAGCGCTATAGTGGGCCTGCGCCCGCTCGCCGCACTAACCTCAGCGGCGGCGCGATTGCCGACGCGCGCTTTGCGGCGTTTTTCGCGGCGTATGGCGGGCTGCCAGTATTTGGCTACCCAATCAGCGAGTTGCTGCGCGAGCGCGGCGCCCAGGGCACAGACGTGGCTGTACAATATTTCGAGCGGGCGCGCTTTGAGCTTGTGCCCGGGGCCGCCGCCGCTGCGCCGCTGACGGCACAGGTGCGCCTGGGCGCGCTGGGACGCGAGTTTGCGGGGATTGAGCAGCTGTGTGGAAAAGCAATAGTGGAGCCTACCATAGCATCGGTGGCGGTGCCTGCCACACGCCTACCAGCGGCATTTGTAAGCCAGCCAGCTATGCCTGCGGTAGCAGCGCCGCGCCGGGCCTGGTGGTTTTGGCCCGCACTGTCGCTTAATATCCTACTGCTCGCGGCAACGGCCTTGTGGGGCTGGCGGCTGTGGGCGACGCTGCGCCGACGACGCAGTGGGCCAGTATACGCGCCAGTAGTGCACCGCCCGCGCCGTGTGCAGAGCGATGCAGAGCTGTTACGCGAGCTGCTGAGCGATGATGAACCAGGGTAGTGTCAACTTCAGGCTAGTCGGCTTTGAGCGCGCAAGGCGCGCATAGCGCGCTCGCTATCGGGGTCGATCGCCAGGGCACGCAGCAGGCAGTAGCGCCGCTCGGATAGGCTAATCATCTCATCGGCGCAGCAGATCCAATCCAGGGCAATATTCGAGTCGTTGGCGAGCGCCTGAGCAAAGCGCTGAGCCGCTGCAGCCGGGTTGGGATGGGCGGCTGGTGCCTGTGGCTGTACGAATATGGCCTTCAGCGCACCGGCCCAGCGCGTGAATACGGGAGTTGCGACTTTGCCAGTGCGGGCGATTTCAACCATGCTCATCGTTGTCTCCTTGCGTGCCACTCGGCTCGTCAGCTGCGATGGGTATACTATAGCCCGGAAGCGGCCTGCGCACATCGGGAGAACTACGGTACTTTACAGCACTACTCTGCCGCACTCGCGCTACGTACAATTACGTAGCAGCACGTAGGTTTCATAACTACCAAAGTACGAGAAAGAGCAGCCAATGACCGACATCGCTTCAAATATTGCGCTCATCGACGATATGCACCTGGGCCGCGCCCACGTTATTGCCACCTACTTGCTGCACGGCGACGCACCTGCGATCGTCGACCCTGGCCCGGCTAGCACACTCTCAACACTAGAGGCCGGGCTAGCCGCCGAAGGTGTGCGACTAAACGACCTGCACGCGATTATTCTGACCCATATTCACCTTGATCACGCTGGCGCAACCGGCGCAATCCTGGCGCGTTACCCGCACATACGCGTGTATGTTCATCATCGCGGCGCGCCCCACCTGGCCGATCCTGCGAAGCTTTTGCGCAGTGCCGAGCGCCTGTATGGCGATGCGATGGACTACCTCTGGGGGCCAGTGCTGCCTGTGCCTGAAGCCAATATCACCACTCTGGGCGGCGGTGAAGTGCTACAGCTAGGCAAGCGATCGTTGCGCGTGTTCGATGCGCCCGGCCACGCCTCGCATCACGTAGTGTTTTTTGAAGAAGCTAGCGGCACCGTCTTTATGGGCGATACTGGCGGGGCCTGCCTGCCCGAGCGCCCAGTTGCCCGCCCAGCCACACCACCGCCGGATATTGACATCGAGGGCTGGCTGCATACCCTGGCTGTGGTCGAAGCGCTCGCGCCGCAAACCCTGCTGCTCACACATTTCGGGCCAACCTACAGCCCCAGCGCCTACCTGAACGATTACCGCGCCGCACTGGTGCGCTGGGCCGAAGTAGTGCGCGCCGGGCTGCACAGCGGCGTGAGCGAAGCCGAACAGCAAGCCCAGCTGCGCGCGCTGTCGTTGGCCGAGCTTGGCCACCCACCCAACGCGATGATCGACCTATTTGAGCAAGCCAGCTCATCGGCGCAGAGCTGGCAGGGATTGGCCCGCTACTGGCGCAAGCGCGAAGGGCAATAACCGCGCATGAACATCACACGCATCACAATCATCGCAGCCACGGCGGGCAACCTGAACACCATACGCGCACTGCTTGCCCACGCTGGCCTGGGCGATAACGATGTGCTGGCGCCAGGCACGCGCTACTGGCTGGCGCTCGATGCCGAAGGTGTGCCGGTTGGCACGATTGGCGCGGAATATGGCGCTGACGCGGTGCTCGTGCGCAGTGCCGCCGTTCATACCCGTGCCCGCAGCCATGGTGTAGGCACGGCATTACTAACCCATGCGCTGGCCGAAGCGCAACGCATGGGTTATAAGCGCGTCTACCTGTTCAGCACCGATGCCGGTGCATACTGGCTGCGCCAGGGCTTCCGCGAAGTACCAGTGCCCGAACTGGTGGCCGCACTGCCCGCCACGCCACAGGTGCTGTACTACGCGGCGCAAGGCTGGCTGCCCACCGAAGTCGCCTGGCGGAGCGACCTGGCCGACCCGTGCTAATAGCTTAAGATTTAAGCGCCTTCAGGGCATCGCCCGCGCTACAGTACGAACCGTTCATATGCACCACATGCACAATCTTTAGCTCGGTTGCCTCGTCGCCACTGCTGGCCGGGCGAAACTCTGGTGCAATCTGCCAATCGAACTGGCTGTCTTCAGGGTAAGCCGCCTGGTGGTGCGCTAGCCCAAGTGGCACTAGCCGCAGCCGCCGATCGATCCACTCGCGATCCCAAGGGCCATCATCGAGAATCTCTTCAGCAGCACGAAACTCGTAATAGATCGTGCGGCGTAACGCATTGCCCTGAGTGCGAGCCGAACCGTGTACCACCATCACATCGTGCAGCAACACATCGCCTGGCTCCATCTCAACGTCAATCGCGTCAGGATGCTCCCACCCGTACTCATTCGCAACCGCACAAACATCGTGGTGAGTTATTTGTGAGCGCGGAACCACACGCAGCGCGCCCGCACCTACACGCGAGCTGTCGAGGTACAGATCGAAATTGAAAATGCGGTAGCCGCGCGGATGTACCGCATCCTGATGCCAGGGAATAGCCTCGCCGTCGCCTTCTTGCTTAAACACCATCGATTCATAAGTGGGCACAAAATTTGGGCCGCATAGGCTTTCGGCCACGGCAAGCACCTGTGGGCTACCCAGTAGCTCAAGCGAGGCGGCCTGGCCCTTGTTGTGGAGGTAATTCACACGGTACATCACGCGCCCGCCGGGCCGTTCAGCGAATAAAAAATCGTTGCCGCGCAGCTCATCCTCCGTGGCCTGCATTCCCGCATCGATCCAGGCGTCGCCCGCGTCGCGGAGCCGGGCAAGCAGCGCCGAAGGAATCCACTGGCGCAGTACAAGATAGCCATGATCATCGAAAAAGCGAATCTGCTCAGGTGTCAGGTGGTACGGTGATGTGGGCGTTGTTTCAGGGAGCGGCCAGGGGGCGGTGAGAGTCGTCATGTACATTCCTCTTTCTGCTACGATCAGCGTATAATGACACGATAGCATGAGCAGAAGCGAATTTCTTCTGATTCTTCGGCACAGTATTCCGGAATCCTAAGGTCGCGCCACGTATGCAGCACGAAATGCCCGGCGATGATTTTGCGGCGTTTGGCCTGGCCGCCTACCAGGGCGCGCCGCAGCCAATGGCGCACTACCACCGACACCACGAGATCGAGCTCAACCTTGTGCAGCGGGGGAGCCTGAGCTATCTCTTCAGCGCGACAATGGTGAGCGTGCCAGCTGGCCAGCTCGTTGTATTCTGGGGCGTATTGCCACACCGGGTTGTTCAGGTAACACCAGGAACAATCTTTCACTGGCTCACCGTGCCACTGGGAATGTTTCTACAATGGCGGTTGCCCGCACGCCTCACTCGCCAGGTATTATCGGGTTTCCCGATTTGCGACCAGGATACCAGCCGGGCCATGCTTGACCAGGCATTGTTCGAGCAGTGGCAGCGCGACCTACTGACGGCACTACCCGAGCGCCAGGCGATTGTGCAACTTGAGATCGAAGCCCGGCTGCGCCGCGTAGCACTGGGCATCACGATGCCGAGTACCGAGCGCGCTGTGGGCGGCGAACGCCATGTTGAACAGATTGCCCGGCTGATAGCCGAGCGCTACGCCGAACCGCTGCACATCCGCGATCTCGCACGCGCAGTCGGGTTGCACCCACACTACGCAATGCAGCTCTTTCGCAAAACATTTGGTATGAGCCTGCTAGAATACCTGGCGCAGCACCGCATCGCCCATGCGCAACGCCTCCTACTCACCACCAACCTCCCGGTAGCAGCGGTTGGGCTTGAATGTGGTTTTGGCTCGCCGAGCCAATTCTATGCCGTATTCAAACGCGCATGTGGGGTAGCGCCAGGCGCCTATCGGGCGGCACTGGCTGCGCCTGGCGCGCGGCAGAAAACCCAGGAAAGCACGTAGTTCTTGAAGAAGGCTATAGCTAATACCAAATACGGTTGAATACGTGTATAGCGTGCACGACGCATGACGCACTACAAAGCCAAATGCTACGTGCGTAGTGCATAATACTCCTGGCAAATTTGTATAAAGGGTTGAAGTGGAGGCAACTAACGACCTAACGATCTGGGGGAGGTGCAGCGTCGGCGGCTGGCGTAGCTTCAGCAGGCGGTTCTGGTAATCCGTTAGGGGCTGGCACGCTGGAGCGTGTAGGAGAAGTATCGTCTAATCCTACCCAATCACTCGTCAGCTCGCGCAAAAATTGGTTGCGCGGCGGTGCTGGCGGCGGAAGCGGCTCAATCAAGGCATCATCGGCTCGCCTGGCAATACGCCGCCGCCGCGCAATCACGAGCTGCAGTACGGCCAGAATTAGCCCGGCGGACACCAGCGCGAACACCTGAATGGCAGGCGCAGCTGCATCCACCCAGGCGTGCAATGCAACTGCAAACACCCCCACGGTACAACCAATCAGCACGCTTTCAATCACGTCATCACGCATAGCAGCGATGTGTAGCGGGCCGTTTCCTTCACCGAACCGTCGATGTCATACTTGCTTGCGCACGGCCTGCTCTTCTTCGGGCCGTACTTCACGCCCTTGATCGAGGGTATAGGTGCCATAATCCTGGTAGGTAGGGCGCTGCGCTTCGCGCACAATAACGCCAAGCTTAAGCAGCACAAAAAAACCACCTACCCCAAGCACCGCCAGCGCAACCAAACTACATAAAGCAATCAACGCCAGCGACAGCATAGCCCCTCCTTACTCGGCACTAGACTCGTGCTCCCACCAGAGCACTGCTGCATGTGTAGGCTGCTCGCGTGGCGACAAGCTGCCATCCTCACCCTGCTCAAGAAACGTATCGATCGCCTTGTCCAGCGCCTGCTCAGTGTCGGTGTCAGCGGGCAACCGCAACCGCCAGCTCAAATCGGCAAGTGCCTCATCGCGGCCCGCGTAGTTGAAGCGATGCAGCCCCGATACCAGTGTTAGCTGAGCTGGGATGCCCAATTGGTACATAACATTTAAGCATTCCAGCGCACCCGGTAGCGGCAAGCGCGGCTCGCCATGAAATAGCTGCCAGAATGGGCTAATAAACGAAGAAGGATGGCGAAACGCCAGTAGCACATAGCCACTGCGCCGCGCCACCGCATACATACGACGCAGAAACGGCTCGATTTCCCCCACGGCATACAACACATGCGCAGCAATTGCTACATCGCAGGTAGGAATATCAGCCATCGGCCATCCTGCCGGAATAACCTGCACATGGGACAAATGCTCATTGGCTATCCGCTGTTCGAGATGGGTACGCATCGCAGGCGAAGGTTCTAGCGCCAATACCTCGGACACTGCGCCCGCCAGCACTGACTCGTAGCGGCCACTGCCCGCGCCGATATCGAGCACAGTGTCGGTAGGGCACAGGCGCGGCAATAGGAAACGCATAAAGGCATCGGGTTGCTGGCTACGCTCGGCGGCGGCGGCAAAGCGCGGGGCCTGCACTGCCCAGCAATCGGGCTGGGTGGGCATTGTGATCCGCTCAGCCTGCTCACGCTCACGCTGATACATATCGCGCCATATTGCTACCCAATCGGCGCCGCCAGCCGAAAATGCGGGCTGTACCATTGCATTCACCTTCATTACGCCTAACAATGCTGGTTACACAGCTTTATTATACCTCAGGAATGGGCGTTGCGCGCTCGAATACAGCGCTACGATGGTGCTCCACAAAAACACGTCAGAACCTACCTGAGTTCGCAAGCCAGCGCACTACAGCAGTTGTGCTACAATAATGCGCATGAGCAAGCACATTCCACAGACCGTTCAGTCGCAGCATGTGCTGGATACAATATCGCACAGCGTCGCGCAAACGATCCGGCTTGGGCAGCGCCTTGGTGAACTACTGCAATCGGGCGATTTGCTGTTGCTATTGGGCGATTTTGGCACTGGCAAAACCCATTTCATTAAAGGCATTGTGCAAGGTCTCGGCTCAACCGAGCTTGTCAATAGCCCAAGTTTTGTCCTCATAAATGAATATCGCGCAGGGCCACACCATCGCGCTATGCCGATTTATCATGCCGATCTCTACCGAATTGAAGACCCCGACGAGATCGCGGGCATTGGGCTGGAAGAAGCCTGGGCGGGCGATGGCGTGTGCCTGATAGAATGGGCCGAACAGGCGGGCGGGCGGCTCCCCAACGAGCACCTGGCAATCTACCTGCAGCACCTGGCCGAAACGAAGCGCACGCTGCGCCTGGTGCCGCACGGGGCGCGCTACGAAACACTCGTGGCCGAGTTCAAGAAAACCGCATTCGCATAAGGCAATTGCTTCTATATATGTTGTTAGCGATCGACACATCAACTACGCGCATTGGCCTCGCCTGCTACGATGCCCAGGGCGTGCTCGGCGAATGTGTGTGGCATTCGGGGCGCGACCACAGTGCGCAGCTGTTGCCCCAGCTCACGCTGCTCCTACGCCACCTGGGCCGCACGCGCGATTCAATTCAGGCCGTGGCCGTGGCGCTTGGGCCGGGCAGCTGGAGCGGCCTGCGGGTAGGATTAAGCACAGCAAAAGGGCTGGCGCTGGCGCAAAACATTCCCATTATTGGTATCGGCTCGCTCGATGCGCTGGTCTACCAGTATGAGCAGCCAGGGGCTGCCACTATTCCACTTATCCGGTTGGGGCGCGAGCGCTATGCGACCGGCCAGCCATCGCCCACTACCAGCGGCTACGCCACACTGGTGCCGCGTAATGTTACGCTGGCC
>JAFEAS010000212.1 GCA_018266315.1 Chloroflexi bacterium SZAS-1
CAGGTGCGCGAGTTCATTATGCAGGTGGCCGAGCACTGGATTCGCCTGGGCATCGATGGCTGGCGGCTGGATGTGCCGTTTGAGATTCATACTGTGGGCTTCTGGGCCGAATTTCGCCAGCGCGTGAAAGCGATCAATCCCGAGGCATATATCGTGGGCGAGATTTGGTACGACAGCCGCCCCTGGCTGCAAGGCGACCAGTTCGACGCGGTGATGAACTACCTGTTCACCGAGCGGGTGATTGCCTTTGCCGCCGGGCCGCATGTGCAGGCCGACCAGGTGGCAGGCCGATCGTATACCCCCATCCCAGCGCTGAGTGGCACGCAATACGCCGACCAGATCGACTGGCTGCTGCACCTGTACCCATGGGAAATTCAGCTTGCGCAGCTCAACCTGCTCGATAGCCACGACACTGCGCGGCTGATCAGCATTGCGGGTGGCGACAAAGCCAGCGTGCGACTGGCGACGCTGCTGCAAATGACCTACCCTGGCGCGCCGAGCATCTACTACGGCGATGAGATCGGTCTGCCTGGCACCAACTTCGACCCCGACACGCGGCGCGGCATGCCCTGGGATAAGCCTGAAACCTGGGATATGGCGGCGCTGGCGTACCACAAACAGCTGATTGCCATGCGGCACGCGCACCCGGCCTTGCGTACTGGCGCGTACCACCGGCTCTATGCCGACGATACAAGCTATGCCTTTGCCCGTAGCACCGACAGTGAGGCGCTGCTGGTGGCGGTCAACACCAGCGACACAGCGCAGGAGATTGTGGTGCCTACCGGTGAACACTTTACCGAGGGAAGCGAGCTGACCGCCGTGTATGGCACGGGGAGCGTACAGGTGGAGCAGGGCACCGTGCGCATAGGCGTGCCCGCGCGCGATGGCGTTGTGCTGCATACCGTGCGCTAGTATGCGCGCCTGCGATTGCGTGATTATTGATTGTGAAGACGCTAGGAGTAGTGCCGCATCATTCGCTACGCTTGGCGTCTTCATTAATGTGTGGCTATCAATGTTTTGATACTGCATTAAACTCGCTACAATCGCGTGCAACAGGCGGGCCTGCCCTAGCGTTATGCTATACGAGCATCACACATTCATCGCAGCAGGAGCTTCTCGTATGCACGCCCGTTTTTCTCTGTATTATTCCCTTCGGCGCTTTGGTTCAATGCTGCGCCTATCCGTATTTGTGCTGGTAGCATTTAGCCTGAGCGGTTGCCTCGGCAGCGCGCCTGCCAATGAACCCACTACTACGCCCAAGCGCCCCACTGCTACGCCCAAACCAGCGGCCAATGGGCCAACCGCCACCCCCGCGCCAGCGGCACCGGCTGAGTGGACCGTGCTGGTTTACCTTGATGGTGATAACGACCTGGAGACGGAAGCGCTGGCCGATTATGCCGAAATGGCGACGGTCGGGTCGAGCGCGGCGGTGAACATCGTTGTGCAATTCGACCGGATCAGCTCAAACGAAGATTGGGACGATAGCTCGAATGGTGATTGGCGCGGCGTCAAGCGCTTTCGTGTTGAGCGGAACAAAAAGCCGGTGAAAGGCAACCAGCTGGCCGACCTTGGCGAACTGGACATGGGCAGCCCGCGCACGCTCGCCGATTTCGCGAGCTGGGGCATTGCGACCTATCCGGCGCGGCACTACGCGCTGATCTTCTGGGATCATGGCGCATCGTGGCCGGGCGTAGCCAGCGACGACACCAGCGATGGCGATATGCTCACGTTGCCCGAGCTGGCCAAAGCCCTGGCCGATGTGCAAAAGCGCACCGGTGTCTCAAAGCTCGATCTGATTGGTTTCGATGCGTGCTTAATGAGCCAGCTCGATGTGTTTCAGGCGATTGCGCCGTTTGGCAAGATAGCGATAGGCAGCGCCGACCTTGAGCCGGGCGAGGGTTGGGCCTGGAATGCCTGGTTGCGCGAGCTGGCGAATCAGCCGCCCCAGGATGCGGCGGTGCTTGCGCCGAGCATTATCAAGAGCTTTACGGCCTTCTATAAAAAGGAAAAAGATCCTTCAGTCACACTCGCCGCCTTTGATCTAGCCAAGATCAATGCCCTTGCCGGTCAGCTCGATACCCTGGCCAGTGCGCTCATTCATGCCATGCCTACAGCGTACAAGTCCATTGGCAAGGCACGGGCGCATGCCGCCGAGTATGCCGAAGGCGATACCGACATTAGCGCAATCGACCTGGGCCACCTGGCTGATTCGCTGGTTACCGCGAAGCTCGACCCGCAGGTAACGAGTGCCGCGCGCACGTTAAGCCAGATGCTGAAGGATGCCCGGATTGCGGCGGGCTTTGGCGCCGACCAGCAGACATCGAGCGGTATGTCGGTGTATTTTCCCTGGAAGAAAAAGAACTACGACAGCAGTTATCTGGCAGGTTCGCCGCTCACCGCCAAAACGCGCTGGGATGAATTCTTACAGGCGTTTTACAAGGGTGGCAAGGGCACGCCCACGCGCGCACAGCTTGCGCCGCCCCAACTGAGCCAGCTCGAAGCCAGCGCGCATACGTTAGTTACGCTTTCCTCCACCATCGCTGGCGACGACACGGCCGATGTGTATTATTTCGTTGGTGCCGCCGACCCAGCCAATCCTGAGATAGTGCGCATTCTGTCGATGGATTACCTCTACCCGCCCGGCGCGCAGCCCGGCGATCCTGGCCCGTCCTGGAAGGATGGCGATGCGGTAGAGCTGCGCTGGCCTGCTACGAGCTGGTACCTGAGCAATGGCAAGGCGGTGGTACTGGCCCCGCTTGCGCCCAGCGACTACGGCAGTACGATCTATAGTGTTGAGGGCACCTATACCAGTGCGAAAACGGGCACATCGACGCCGGTGAGTATTGAGTTTGCGGTTGAACAGGGCCGTGGCGTGCTTCAGCACATGTGGGCCTTCGATAAAGGCGGCAGCAATAACCCGCGCCCGCGCGAGCTTAGCCCGCGAGCAGGTGATACGTTTACGCCCGATATTGAAACCTATAACACCCAAAGTGGTGATGATAGCACGCTGGCGGGGCAGCCGATTGTATTTACGAGCACGCCACTGGTACTATTTGAAAGCCCAGTGCCGGCTGGTGATTATGTGCTTGGCCTGATGGTGGAAGATGTAGCTGGTGAGATTAGTGACCAGTACGCTGACGTGGTGGTTACGAACCCGAATGGCGCGATATTGCCGCCCGCGCCCTGAGCCATAGCAGTTTTTATGCACAGAGACGCCGGGCGAGCGACGAAATACCATTGGTATTTCGTCGCTCGCCCGCGGTGCTTCTGGGCTGGCTTGGTCTGCGCCGCGCTTAGCCCTGTGCTGCGCGAATCAGCTCGGCCATGCCGAACTTGCCGTTATGCACAAACTCGTCGCGTGGCCGCCAGCCGGGGTTCTGCCGCAAGTACGAGTGCGAGTCGCCGTGCAGCAAGCCTACAAACACCTCGCCTACCAGGCGCCCGCCCACTGGCCCCAGCCGAATCGGCGTCTCATCGTCGAAGAAGGCTTGCTGCGCCTCGGCCAGGATGTAATACCACAATGGCGCGTTGTCGGCGAAATTGGGCGCAATATCAGCGAGGCGTATGTTCGTGGCGTGCGCCTTTTCGGTAGCTTTCCCCACCCGCAGCCGGCCGTCGGGGATAACTGGTAAGCCCATTGCCCGTGCCACCGCCTGGCCCGAAGGCAGGCTCATACGCAGGCCGCGCAGCAGGTTGCGCTCGGCCAGGTTGGGGGTGTTTTTCACCACCGAGCGTGGCAGGTGCGCCAGCGGGTTCACCAGCGAGCTATCGATCTTGTAGGCCATCTGCACACGCTCGCGGCCAAGCAGCGGCGCGTTTTCGTCCATGCGGAAGAACAAGCCCCAATCAATCGCCCAGGTGCTTGGGAACTCGCGGAAGCCGACCAAGCTCTGGAATGGATCGGTGGCGAAGATTTCCTGGCGGTTGCGCAGCGCGGTGTTCAGCCGGTAGATTGGCCGCACCATTGAGTGGCCGAAGCGGTAGGCCGCCACGCTGAATTCTACCGGAATATACGATTCGTATTTGGGCTTGAAGAAGTGCAGATTGGGCTTGAATTCCTTCACGCCATTGCGCACGCCATCCTGCGCTAGCTGGGGCAGCAAATCGCGCACCATATCGTCGCCGATGATTGTGGGCAAGAAATCATGCAGCACCACCCACTGGTAGTGGAAGCGCACTTCGCGTTGAATGCGCTCGAATGGTAGCGGCTGCATCAGGTCGGCCATGCGATTGTGGAAGCGCATCATTGTGGCCTGGATCTGCGACACAATCACGTTCTCGTCGTTGCGCGGGTCGCCGATCAAGGCGCGGCCCGGCTCGCCCGGGTTTGGCGTGTTGCGCGGCACATCGCGGGTGTTCGGGTCGGCGGAGTTGCCGGTGAGTGTGCGCCCCAGCAGCAGGTGGACGCCATCATCGGCATACAGGTAGGGCTGGTCGTCAGGCCCACGCCCATACAGGCAGTCGAGGTCGAAGCGTGGCGTGCGGAAGTTCGTCAGGCCGTCGGGGTCGTTCTGGCGCTGCAGGCTGCTGTTTGGGTCGAAGGTCAGGTCGTGGTCGATGAACTGGCCCAGGTAGGTATAGCCCGCGCTGATGCCCAGGTTCTCCTCGTCGTCGCGCTCGGTTTCGGGGGTGGGCTGCGCCTCGGCTTCGGCGCTCATCTGCTGTCCCAGCGCGGTTAGCTCGCCTTCGGTGTGAAAGGCGGCGGGCAGCGTGCGGAACATGCGCCCAAAGCGCCCCTCGAACTGCGATGACTGGCGCGAGAGAGTTTCACCGCGCACGCCAGTGCCGTGCGCGCGCCGCGCCGCCGAGGCGTAGTGCGAGCCAGGCCGGGCCGGTGTGTCGGTAGGTGTTGTGGTTGGTGTCGTTGGCTCGCCATTCGTGGTGGTATCAGGGTCGGCGGTTGGGTCGGGCAGCCCATTGGTTGTGGGTTTACGCTCAGCAATACTCATGGGTGTGTCCTTTCGCGTGTGTAGCCGACCAACGAGCTGGCGGCGCGAACTAAATAATTTCGGCAACGCAAGGTTAAAGCCCAACGGCTATGTTGCCAGAGCGCACTACAATCGACAGAATTGCTATCATGTTGTGGTGTCGGTTGGCGCGATTGCGCGCGTTCTATGGAAGTAAACGGTGGCTGTATCGTGTTTTGGGGGTAAAAAATTAGTAATTGCGGGCTATACTACTCGGCGCAGTAATAGCTATGGAGCGCTGTACAACGGCATATGTAAACGCACGACCGCATTACTTCCTAATGCGTGAGAGACATAGGAAGTAATGCGGTCGTGCGTATAGGTGCGGAAGTTCAGGTTAGGTCAGCATCGTGCTTTGTGCCTTCCCGTCTTTGTTGCCCAGGGTTTATTGCCAGCCGAAACTCGCAACATTGTCGGCGGCGAGGCGGCCCAGCAGCACGCGGTAAGGTGCGGGGTTGTTCGGGTGGTACTCAAAGCGTGCCCGCTCGAACCACTGCACGAGCAGCGTTTCGCCGGTGGGCAAGGTTTCGTAGCTGGGTGGCGTGAGCGGGTAGCCCCACAGCGCCAGCGCCTCGCGCTCGCTTACGCCGCGGTCGCCCAGCTCCAGGCCGTGCGTGCGCCAGTATTCCCAGAATTCGGGCGCGATTGCCTGGCCGGTGGTGGCGAAGTAGTGCGGCGTATTCGGGCTGGCCTTGGGCATAGTTTGCCAATCACGGCCCTGCGCAGCTAATGCCTCGGCACCCAGCCGCCCGAGCAACACCACATACGGCGTACCAGTGTTTTCTGGGTGGAACTCGAAGCGCTGCCGTTCGAGATACTGCACCGTATAATCAGCGCCGTTACTGGCGTTTTGCTGCATAAACTCTTCGGTCAGTGGGAAGCCGAATACGGCCAGTCCGCCATTGTGGCGCCAGAAGTTGCGAAACTCGCCACCCAGGCTGTGCCAGGTTTCGGGGAAGAATGACCGGCCAGCCGCCGCGGCTGCGGTGGCGCTGCGTGGCGAGCTGGGCAGAACTGTGTTGATTGGCTGCACGCGCACGATATACCCGCCAGTGCGCGCCTGTTCGAACCAGGCCAGTGTATCCTCGCCCACCGCCGGAGATGCAGCGCTGGCGGTACTCACCGGGAAGGTGCTGTTGGTGGCCGGGTCGTAGCCTTGAATACCCGCGATGGCAGCGCTATTCCAGAACATATAGCGTGAAGCGATTGCCAGATCGATATTGGCGTGCGGGCCGCTACGGCGCACTTCGCCAGTGGGTGGGTTACGCTCCACCAGCAGGTTGTAGCGATCGACATAGGCTAGCCGCTCGCCGTACAGATCAAACGGTACCCGCTGATCATCGTGGCATACCACATCGTTGATAAGCTGCTGGTCGCTGCCATCGGTGCGCACGGCGTAGAGCGTGGGGCAGCCGTATTGCCCGCCGGGCTGGGCATCGGCCTGCACCCAGGCAACCCAGCTGTTGCTCATACGCGAGTCGCGCAGATCGTCGCTGTGCTCAAGCCCCAGATGCAGCAGCTCGGTTGGGGTCGCAGCGCCGCGCAGGGGGCGCACCATCAGCCGGGCGGTGGCGGGTGCATCGCCCAGTGGCGAAATATCCCACCAGCTGACGTTCCCACCGGCAATATTGGGGTAGAGGCCGCTATTTTCGGCCAGCACCCACGCTTCGCCGTTCTGCAAATCAATCGCCTTGAGCGGGTTGGGCGATTGGCCGCTGGTGCCATCGCGCCACACCAGCACCCCATCGCCAAGCGCAAACGTGGCACCATATTGGGCGTCGTAATTCGAAACGTTGAGCTGGCCGAGTTCGAGGATTTGCTGACCATTTGCCAGCAGCGCCACATGAATGTTCACATAGCGCGAAAACCGGTTCGGCTGGATTTCTTCGGCCCAGGCAACATAGGTGCTGGTAGTACGCACAGCGAGCGGTATACCGCCACCAGTGGGAATATCGATGTTATGGCTCGCAGCCTGGGCGGCCTGGGGCGGCAAGCCCGCAAGTAATACGCCAAGCACCACCATGATTGTAGCAATTATTCGTCGCATACACGCCTCCAATCGCGGTCACTATTGCTCATTACTGCGCATAGCATAGGTGCATCTATTCAGGCATACGAGGGTTTGGCCGTGAGCCGTGAATGATAGCAACCTGACGAAGATGATGGGGGTGAAGCTTACGACGCAATATCGTATGGGGTGGGGTTAGGCGCTTGCTTCGGGCGTGCCACGCAGTGCAATCAGCCTGCCGGTGCCTATCTGTTCGAGGCCCTGGGCGACGCGGGTATCGCCCGCCAGCAGCGCCTGAATGGCGGCGTGTGGTAGTGCCAATACCACCAGCGGTGTGAGCGCTACCACGCTCGCGACCGGCGGGGTATTTCGCAATAGCTCAAGCTCGCCAAAAAATTCCTCTGGCCCCAGCTGCGCAACCCGCCGTACTGAAGCAGGTGTATCGTTGGTTGGGGTATCGCGCACCAGCACAGCGGCGCGCCCCTGGCGAATGATATAAAACACGCCTGATGGGAAGCCTTGCCGCACAACCACGGCGCGGGCAGTAAATTCTTGCTGCCGGGCGATGTTTGCCAGCCCGCGCAAGGTATTACGGGGTAGCTCGGCAAACATGGGCACGTGTTCCAGCAGCTTCAGCCGGGCTGCGGCATCGCGCCGCGCCGCCGATGGCGCACCAGTGGGCTGAGTAATTGTGCTAAAGTCGGCAGCTGGAATGAACAGTAGGTTGGTTGCTATCGTCGTGCGGTAGGTTGCATGGCTGGCTTCGCCGCCTTCCAGGTGCGCCGCGCCGAATACTTCGCCCCGGTGCAGCTCGGCCACAAGCTGCTCGCCGTGCATAATCGCCACTTCGCCCGCTTCGAGCATCCAGATTCCCGGTGCATAAGCACCTGGCTGAAGTAGTAGCGTGCCAGCTGGAACGGCCTGCTCTTCAATCACATGCGCAAGCGCCGCCAGCTCGTCATCGTCGCAGGCAAGAAACTGGTCGCTCTGGCGCAGCAGCCGCAGGCGCGATGTGCGCACATCGCCAAATGCTTGCGAAAGCTCGCGCGCCCAGGGCGTATCGGGGAAGCAGTAGCGGCTGGCGGTTTCGCGCTCGGGCCAGGGCAGCGCATCGTAGGCGGCCTGAATAGCGCGACGCGCGAAGGTTGCCCCGGCGATTTCCTCAATCGTCGCCACCGTGTAGCGCAGCACCTCGGCGTAGCGCGCGCCCTGCACATCAAGCGGCAGCGCCTGCACGGTTGGGCTAATGCGCACGTGGTCGCGGTCGAGCGTCACATCCCAATTTGCCGTGGCCGCAAGCACATCCATCCGGTCATCGAGCGCGCGCGTGCGCCGGGCACCATACACCACGCGCAGCAGCCGGTAGCAGCCGATATAGCCGAACTGGAAGGCGCGTTGCAGCCGCTGGGTATCGCTCATACTCGGCTCGTGCGGCCAGGTCACTTCATCGGGCATAATCTGGCGCAAGGTTGCTAGCTGCACTAACCACGCGCCTGCCCATAGCCCGGCGGCTAATATTCCTAACGCCGATGGCCGCCCACTCAAATCGGCGACATATGCAGCGGTGTACACTAGCGTGGCACACCATATCAGCACCCACGACCAGATCAGCCGCGAGTCGTATAAATCGAACAGGCGCGGCAGCAGCAAGGCCAGCGCCAGCGCGCCACAATAGGCCGGTACCGCTACCGCCACCTGCCCGAGCATCGAGCTTTGCAAGGGCGCCAATAGCAACGCTGCCGAGCCAATGCCAAAAGCCGCGAGGAGCAGGACTGCGGTACCAGCCAGCTCGCGCGGTGTCGAAAGGCGGAGATCGACATCCAGCAGCGCTGCGAACCCGGCGATCAGCAGAAAAATGAATGCTACACCGTCGATCACCAGTCGCACGTTCACCGGCACCAGCCCGTAGCGCGCAATCGCCGAGAGTGCGGCCAGCAACAGCATCACAGCAAAAGCCTGGAGGGTTGTGCCAATAGCTGCGCGGCGGTAATCGGGCAATAGGGTGAGCAATGCGCCCAGCGCCAGCGCCCAGAGCAAAGGGGCAACCATGCCTGCCCAGCCATCGGCTGCGCCCGAGCGCCACACCAGCCATGCGAGGAGCATTGCCAGCGCGCCAGCTAGCGCGGTGAGCAATGCGGGTTGACGACCATAGCCGCGCCGCAGCAGCCAGCTAAGCATGCTACGCCCGGCCCCTACCAGCGCAAATACAAAAGCGAATACTATTGGTAATAGTACTACTAAAACCAATAACGCCGCAATCATTCTTGGCAGCACAAGATTGGTCGCCCAGAGCGAGCGGATGGTACCGAGCAGCTTTTGATTCCAGAATTGCAGCGCAAACCATGCTGCCACGAGCGCGTAGCATGCAGTTAATGCGCCATAGAGTGTGAGCAAACGCTCTTCGTGCGAGAGTGCAGGCAGTGCAAAGGCCGACGAGTTTGTTCGATCTTTGGTAGAAATTGGTCGCCTAAGCCGTGCCCATAGTGGCCCGCGCACAAATGCCAGCGCACGGCGGCGCAAATCCGGCATCCGCAGCCAATCGACCAGAATATAATATCCATCAAGCTCAAGCAGTGGGTTAAGGTTTACCAGTGTGGCAATGTAACAGGTGAATGCGAGCTTGTACGCAATGCCCGCAGCAAGTGCTTCTGGGCGCAGAAAAACCAGCAACGATGCCGCGCCGCCCACAAATAGATCCGCCATGGGGCCAGCAGCAGACACGAGGATGCGGGCAGCGCGCGGTGAACGCCAGATATCGCTTGTATCCACAAAAAACGCGGGCATACCAAAATACAGCATCGCGCCGCCACTGCGCAATTCGCGGCCAAAATGCTTCACCGTCAGCGCATGCGCGCTTTCGTGCAGAAAGAACGATACCAGCAGTGCACACCAGAGCGCCACCAATTCAGCTGGTACGGCTGCGCTATTCAGCACATGCGGCGCTTGCCCATACCCAAGCAGCAGGGCTAGAAATGCCCCGAATCCCACCAGAGCAACAGCCAGCCAGAGCGCCACAAAAACCCAGGTGAACAGCAGCCATCCACCTGCCCGGTAGAGTACGTTATAGAAGGCATCGATCGTCGTAAATTGCCAGCTTGCCCGTGTGATGCGCTGTATGATGCGGCGGCCCCAGCCTTCAGGGGTGCGCGCCTCAAGCCTGCTAGCTAAGAGCGTATACACACCCACCGGCTGCTCGATGAGGAAGCCTTCGGTGCGCAATGATTCTACGAGTTCGCCAACCGGTAACAGCTGTTTTGTGCGTAGAAATGCCTGTGTAGCAAGCTGTGCTACGGTGTGCGTTCCATCCATCTGGTGCCATAGCTCACGCTGTGGTGGGGTAAGGTTCAGGTAAGTTCCACGCGGGCTACGCAAAACGGTGAGATTCTGGTCGCCATCGGCAATCTGCTCTTCTGCAACATCGGGAATGGCTTGCGGGCAATACTGTGCCGGGTCGATGCGGGTAGCAAGCGCCTGCCAGAACGGGCGCGATACCGGTGCTGTGGGCGGCAATTGATGCTTCAGAGTATGCCAAAAATTGCCATTCTGTTCAGCAGAAAGAATTGCCGCGGCGATGCGTATCCAAATACCGTGCTTCGTCGTTTTTATTTGTGATGAAAGTAGTAGCTCATTCATACGTGTCTACTGAAAGGACGGTTATCGGTATTGTAGTATAGGGCGCAAGCACAGGCTGTTACCACTACAAACGCATGCTCTTCCTCATTTTGCAATGAACACCGCTGCGAATTTGCAACGATACAGCCCCGTAATCAAACGTGACTTTTTCTGAAATTGTTCGACTATACCATAACAGGGTATCACGAATAAGAAAATGAGCGGTTGATGCTCCCCGGGATGTGCACATAGCCCGGCAGCAGCGAAAACCAACCCAAAAGTTCTACCTCAGTAGAACTATAAGGTATGGTATACTCTCGCTAAGTCCCAATTTCAAGCA
>JAFEAS010000213.1 GCA_018266315.1 Chloroflexi bacterium SZAS-1
TACGGTGGGCGGCACAGCAGTGGGTGGCTCTGCCGTTGGTGGGGCAGCGGTGGGCGGTTCTGCCGTTGGTGGTGCAGCGGTGGGCACTATAGCGGTTGGCACCAGTGCGGGTTGGACTGTGGCACCCGCCGCAATTGGTGCCGGGGCGCTGGTAGGCTGGCGCGCGGTAATGACACTACGCCCAGCCCCTACGGCCCAGGCGATAGCGGCGACGGCGATAATGCCGCCTGCAACGCCCACTACAATCAAGAGCGGGCCAAGCTTGCGGGGTGGGCGTTCGGCGCGCTGATTAAGCTGCGCTTCAAGCTGAGCTAGCAGATCGGCGCTGTTACGATAGAATGGATTGATCTGCTGAAGCTGGCGAAAAGCCCCCACGGCCTGAAGCAGGCGACCGGCCGCCATATGGGCCAGCGCCTTATCGTACAACTCGGCCTGATAGTCGCGCTGTTGCGGCGGGGAGCTTGGGCGCGGGCCGCGCCCGTTAGCGATCGGCGATTGACCGCGGTTATAGGCACTGCGCGCTGCGAGGTCGCTAAGAATGCTATACGCTTCAGTCAAGCGCTGGCTGCGCTCGCTGGCGTAGGCTTGCTGCTCGGCATCGGCGTTTACAAAGCGATCGGGATGGTATTTCGAAATCTCTCGCCGGTAGGCGCGTTTGATCTCATCGAACGATGCCGTGCGCGCAACACCTAGTAATTCGTAATAATTGAGATGCTCAAAATCAGCCATGATTCAGCCAGCAGTCGGCAGGCAGCAGTCGGTAGGTGTCGGCGCAGATGTGGCCTTGTAGCGACTGCCGGCTACTTACTCTAAATAGTCGCGGAGTTTTTTGCCCAGGCGTGGGTGGCGCAATTTCCGTAATGCTTTCACTTCGATCTGGCGGATGCGCTCGCGGGTGACGCCAAATTCCTTGCCTACTTCTTCCAGCGTGCGGCTGTGGCCGTCTTCCAGGCCAAAGCGTAGCTGAAGAACCCGCCGTTCGCGCTCGGTCAGCTGATTCAGCACCTGCTCGACTTGCTCGCGTAGCATCTGGTGGCTGGCGGCATCCGAAGGTGCGAGCACTTTCGAATCCTCGATGAAATCACCAAGCTGGCTGTCTTCTTCCTGCCCCACCGGTGTTTCTAGCGATACTGGCTCGAGCGAAGTTTTACGAATAGCCCGCACTTTCTCAACGGGCATACCCATCACTTTCCCCAGCTCATCGTCGGTTGGGTCGCGCCCAAGCTCTTGCAACATGCGCCGACTTTCGCGCATCAGGCGGTTGATTGTTTCAACCATGTGCACGGGGATGCGGATGGTGCGCGCCTGGTCAGCAATTGCCCGGGTGATTGCCTGCCGAATCCACCAGGTGGCATACGTGCTGAACTTAAAGCCTTTGCGGTAATCGAATTTTTCCACGGCACGGATGAGGCCAACATTGCCCTCTTGAATGAGGTCGAGCAGCTGCAGGCCACGGCCAATATACTTTTTCGCTACCGAAACGACCAGGCGTAAGTTGGCCTCGGTGAGGTATTTGCGTGCCAGCTCGCCCGCATCGATCGCAGCCTGCCACTCGCGCCAGATCTGATCGCGCTGGGCGGTGAATGCGGCTTGTACATCCTCAATTGTGGGCCACTCGCCGCCTTCGAGCAGGCGCGCTTGAATATCTTTGGGCAGCAGTCCGTAGATGACCATACCATGGGCAATCGATTGGTCATACTGTTCGGCGGTGATGCCGCGCTTTTTGGTGATATCGAGCCGACGGCGCTCGTAGACCTGGCGCACTTCGAAGCTCAGTTTATCTTGCAGCATGAGGATGTCGCGCACCATGCCGTAGGTAATCGGGTCGGGCGTGGGCAGCTCGGCAGTAGCGTACAGTAGCCGAATCGCGTCTTCGACTACCGGCCAGTTTTTCTGGAAGCGGCTGTAGATAATTGCGCCAATTTCGGGTACCGCCGCAGCTTTCCAATCGGGGCCATATTGCACCTTGTAGGTGTTCAGGTATTCGCCAACCTCGATTTTCTGGGCCAGGTCGGTTTCCTGGCGGCCGGTCAGCAGCGGCACGCGCCCGATCTCGCGCAGATACATGCGCACAGTGTCGTTAACGCTAATGCCATCGACGTTGAGACCATCCTCCAGGTCGGCCTCTTCATCGAACATGCCCTCAACTTCGGCCCCACCCGCGATCATCTCATCGCGCGTGCCGATACCAGCCTGTGCCAGGGCACGCTGAATCTCTTCCAGCTTATCGATATCGGTTTCGGGGTTGGGCACAAGCTGAAGAATCTCGCCTTCAGTCACGAAGCCGCGCTGCTTACCCTGGACAATCAAATCTTGCAGGCTGGTAATCGTATTCGGTTCTTCTTCCGGCTCCTGCGCGCGGGGCGTTTCTGGCTCGTCGTCGCCCAGGTCGTCGAAAGTTGCGTCGTCGTCGATCATAGCGTCCTTAAATTGTTCCATAGCAGCGCTCCGTTAGACTGCGCGCAGATTGTGGAGATCGTCGTAGGCCGAACTGCGTTTGGGGACGCTGATAGCGTCTATGTACTCAATCACCTGCATCAAGCGCTCGTTTGCGGTTTGCTGCTCGCCTTCACCATCCGCGCCAATCGCCTGATGCTTGGCCTGGTTTTTCCACCGACGTGCCAGAGCGAGTTGCAGCATTCTAGCACATTCTAACGCATCGTTCACCAGCCGGTATGCCTGGGCTTGTGGCAGCTCGATGGCAAGGACACGCCGGGCGTGCTCGTGGAGTGCGTCGTCGAGGGTATTGGCCCACGCCTGTGGGTCGGTGCCGGGCGGTTGTTCTTGCCACGCCTGCCAAATGGCCCGATTCTCGACGCGTGCGAACAGCTCTAGCAATGTGCCTTGGATGAATTCTCCGACGAATGAGAAGGGTAAAAGGTCACGTCGAATCTTCTCTTGTACCGCTGTTTGCACCGATGGGTAACGCAGTAGCCAACCCAACATGTAGTCTTCCTGCGTGGGCGCGTTCGCGCTTAGTCCAACAATCGGTTTTGCCGGTGTGGCTTTACGCTCGGGGCGCGGCAGCCCCTGCCGAATGATATGTTCTTCTACTTGTACTAAACGCGCAATATGCTGAATATGGTGTGCTTGTTCAACCGGATTAACCACCTGCGCCACAAGCGGGCTCAATCGGCTCACAGCTTCGGCCTTGCCGCGCGCGCTGCTCAGATCAAGGTCGGCGGTCAGGGCGTCGATATAGAAATCCATTGCCGGGCGGGCGGCGGCCACCAGCGCGCGCCAGTGCTCGGGGTTCGCGCCAATCACTTCGTCGGGGTCTTTGCCATCGGGCATGGCAATAATGCGTACCTCGGCATCGACTTCGCGCTCCCAGCGGATGTAGCCCTGCGGCGTTGGTACCGGCACTTCGTGACCATCGAGGTTATCGCGCAGCGTTTGTAAGCCCTTGAGCGTCGCGCGAATACCGGCGGCGTCGGCATCGAGCGCCAGGTACACGTGCTTGGCCTGTAATTTTTTAACGACGCTCACATGCTCGCTGGTAAGCGCGGTGCCCAGTGGCGCAACGACATTGTGAAAGCCGTACTGATGCGCAATAATCACATCGACATAGCCTTCGACAATGACAATGGCCTGGCTGGCGCGCACCGCCTCGCGGGCGAGATCCAGGCCGTAGAGCACACGGCTTTTGTCGAACAGTGGCGTCTGCGGCGAGTTCATGTACTTGGGTTGGGCATCGCCCAGCGCCCGCCCGCCAAACGCGATGATTTCGCCTTTGACATTGCGAATTGGAAACATCAGCCGCCCACGGAAGCGGTCGTAGTAGCCGCCCTGGTCGCGCTTAATTGCCAGCCCAGCCGCTTCGATCTCTTCTGGCTCAAAACCTTTGCGGTCGGTGAGGTAGCCCAGCAGCGCGCTCCACTCGTCGGGGCTGTAGCCCAGCTGAAACGATTCGAGCGTTTCGGCGTTGATCTGGCGCTTGGCAACGTAGGCGCGCGCCGCCTCGCCCTTGGGCGATTTCACCAGCATATGCTGGAAGAATGTGGCAGCGGCGGCATTAATATCGAGCAGCCGGGTGCGCAGGTGTTCCTGCTGATCATCTGCGGCGGTGCGCTCTTCCAGCTGCACCCCGGCGCGCTGCGCCAGCTGCTCAAGCGCACCGCGAAAATCGAGTCCTTCGCGCTGCATGAGGAAATCGAACACGGTGCCCGAGGCTTTGCAGCCAAAGCAGTGATAGCTCTGTGTTTCGGGGAAGACATAAAATGCTGGCGTTTTACTGTTTGGATGAAATGGGCAAAAGCCAACGAAGTTGCGCCCCGATTTGCGCAGGTTGACATACGCCGAAATGAACTCGACGACGTCGATGCGATCTTTAATTGTGTCAATAACAGTAGACATGGCGATTTATGGTTTACGATTTACGATTTGGCCTCAGGCGGGTTCGTACTACTAATGAGCATTGATGATATGGGTTGCAAATTGTCAATTCAAAATCGCCAATCGCAAATGCTTACGCTCCCCACGTGCGCGGCACATACAAATCGTTAAACACCTTGATTGCGTAGCGGTCGGTCATACCGGCGATGTAATCGACCACCGCGCGCTCGATCGGCTCGCCGCGCGCAGCATTGATCTGCAATAAGTCGGCTGAAATTTGCTCGGGGTGCTGCCTGAAATGGCGGTACAGCAGGTCGATCATCTGGCGCACTTTCTGGTCGTCGGCTTTGGCGCGTGCGTCGAGATACACATGTTCGTACATAAATTCGCGCAGGTCATTGGTTGCGGCCAATATCTCCGGACTCATCGCGAGCAGCGGCGGGTCGGGCGGAGTGCCATCGCCGCTAGCCCACCAGTTGAAATCAATCAGGTCGCACACCATCGTGTTGATGCGGGTCGCGTGCGTCGTTCCCAGTACATCTACCGCGTTGGCAGGCAAATCGCTCAGCTGAAGCAGCCCGGCGCGCATCGCATCGTCGATGTCGTGATTGATATAGGCGATTGAGTCGGCGATTTTGATAATTTGTCCCTCAAGTGTGCTGGCAACGCCCCAGGCGGTTGCCATAATATCGCGGCGCGCTTTCGAGTGCAGGTAAATACCCTCGCGCACGGCATAAGTCAGGTTCAAGCCCTGCCCATCTTTTTCCAGCACCTCCACCACGCGGCGGCTCTGCTCGTTATGCCGGAATGAGTGCCCCTGCGCGTGCGAGATGGCCGCTTCACCGGCGTGCCCGAATGGCGCGTGCCCCAGGTCGTGCCCCAGACCGATCGCTTCCACCAGATCTTCGTTCAGGCGCAGGGCGCGCGCAACCGTGCGGGCAATTTGCGTTACCTCAAGCGTGTGCGTTAACCGGGTACGGTAATGGTCGCCGAGTGGGGCGATGAATACCTGGGTTTTGTGCTTCAGCCGCCGGAACGGTTTAGAGTGCAGAATACGGTCGCGATCGCGCTGAAACCGGGTACGCACGGGCGAGTCTTCTTCGGGCCGGTCGCGCACGGCCGTATCGCTCAGGGCTGCCAGTGGCGAAAGTCGCTCGTGCTCTTCAGCTTCGGAACGTTCACGAATGCCCGCATGGGTAGGGCGTGACATAGAGTCATTCTCCCTGAAGCCAGCGCGCGTGGGTGGCAATGAATCCATTATTCTCGGCGATGCAGGGCATCACCAGAGTTTGATTAGACGTTTGATGTTTCAGTTTCGGGGTGGGGAGACCGTATAGAAATTGTACTACGACTCAAAGCGCGCTGCAAAGCCAGGGCCAGTGCGGCAATGATATGGACAATCACAATCGCCTGAAAATACAGGGCATGCTTAGTTTCGTTTGCGATCTGGCGGGCCTCGGCGGTGGCGGTAAAACAGCCAGCCGGGCCGTACTGTGCCCATATCACAGCACACGATTCGTAGCGTGCTGCGATGAATGGTGCGAAGAAATAGATGCAGAAGCAAATGGCTGCCGCCCACAAGCGCTCGCCGCGCCGGGCGAAGAACCAGCCCCAGAAAGTGGCGAAGGGCGTCGCAAAGATAACCCAGGTAAGGGCGCGCAGACGTGCATCTTCATCCAGGCCAGCGGCGGCTCCACGGTTAAAAATCGCCCAGGCCGCCCCAAGGAGCGCTGCACCAAAGATCAAAATAAAGGTTTTGAGATCAAAGCGAGCCATGCAAGCTCCTGACGGCATTCCGGGGGATGATTATAGCATAGGTTCTGTTGGTAAAGGCAGGAATCCGCGCCAGCTCTGCTATGCTCCCTAATCCCTGGGCGTTCGCCTGCCGTTTCTGCGGCTGAGCGCGCGGGTGCCGGTTTGTTGCTTCCTGGGCGGTGTGCATGCGATGCACCAAGTAATACACGCAGAAATAAAGCCGTTGCTTGGGTAGCGAGGATTTTATAATCGAGGGCTTTCGCTACACCTGCACGGGAGGGGCGGTTGTGGTATCATACGCCTGCACGAAGCGTTGCCGAAGGAGTGATTGTGACCCTGCTGCTGTTGATTCGCCACGGAACCAACGATTGGGTGCATGGTCGGCTGGCTGGCTGGACACCGGGCGTACACCTCAATGCTGAAGGGCAGCGCCAGGCCACCGCGCTTGCCGAGCGGCTCGCATTTCTGCCGATTGATGCAATCTATGCCAGCCCGCTCGATCGCACGGTTGAGACGGCGCAGGCGATTGCCGGGCCGCGCGAGATGCCGCTGCGCCTGGTTGAAAGCCTGGGCGAAGTGAAATATGGCGAGTGGCAAGGGGCCGAGCTAAAAGAGCTGTACAAGCACGAGCTGTGGCCGGGTGTGCAGTTCTACCCCAGCGGCACGCGCTTCCCCGGTGGCGAAACCCTGGGCGAGGCGCAGATGCGCATGGTCGCCACGCTCGATAGCTTGCGCGCCCAACATCCTAAAGGTATCATCGCCGTCGTATCGCATGCCGACATTATTAAGCTGGCAATTGCCTATTATGTTGGCCTGCATATGGATCTCTTCCAGCGCCTTGAGATCATGCCATGCGCCTTAACTGCTATTCGTTTCACTAAAATGGGGCCGCGCTTGCTGGCGTATAACGATGTAGGCACGCTTGAATACCTCAAGCCCAAGCCCGAGGAGCCGCCCAAAACTGAAGTGGCACCAGCCGAAGCAGAAGCCGCAGCTCAGCCCGTACCCGAAGACGCCGCCCCGGCCACAACGCCGCCCCAACCGGATGCGACTGCGGGCCATGAGAACGGCACGCCGCCTGATGCCACGAATGAATACCAGGCAACTTTCTAAAGGGGTTTGCGCCGCTCAGTCAAGCGCCAGCCCGTGTTACGAGTAAGGACGTAAGAGTTCATGCCCGAGTATACGTATGATCTGGATCCAGTAACACGCATTACGGCGACCGCCATTGGCGCGCCGGGCAAGCGCGTGTTCTACATCCAGGCGCGCCGCGACCGCGTACTCGTTTCATTGCTTTGTGAGAAAGAGCAAGTACGCGCACTGGCGCAGCATGTCAACCAGCTGCTCGAAGATATAGCCGATAAGAATCCACTGTTATCGTCGAGTGACGATATGCTGGTGCTGGCGAGCGATATGAGCCTGGAAGAGCCGCTCGAATCGAACTTTCGCATTGCCCAGATGGGCATCGGCTACGATGCTGAGCGCGATCTGATTATTTTGCTGATGCAGGGAACCGCCGAAGAAGAGGGCGAAGAGGCACCAACGGCGCGATTTGCCGCTACACGCCAGCAAATGCGCGCACTCAGCGACCATGCTACGCAGGTGGTGTCACGCGGGCGGCGTATTTGCGGTAACTGTGGCCGCCCAATCGATGCCTCGGGGCACTTCTGCCCGCAAATGAATTAGGCAACAGATTGCCGGTTTCATCGCCGAGCAGCAGCTAGCAAGTGTTCAGGGCTGTCGCCTTCAACTTCTGAATAGACGATGTCAGAGTCACCTTCTACCGAGCTAAATATAGCGAATGTGCTGGCACTATTAGCGCAGGGCGACCTGGATGTACAGGGCATGTTGCCCTGGAGCAGTAACTACACCTTGCTCGCCACAGTGCGCAGCAATGGTTTGCAAGGTCTGGCGGTGTATAAGCCGCGTCGCGGTGAGCGCCCGCTGTGGGATTTCGCACGCGGCACGCTGTGCCAGCGCGAGGTAGCCGCCTACTTGCTAAACGCCGCGCTTGGCTGGAACCTGGTGCCGCCCACCGTGCTGCGCGATGGGCCCTATGGCATTGGCTCGGTGCAGCTGTTTATCGATGCCGATCAAGAAGCCCATCTCTTCACCATGCAGAAAGAAGGCGGCTTCGAATCGGCAATCGAGCAGCTGGCTGTGTTCGATGTGCTTGCCAACAACGCCGACCGTAAAAGCGGCCATTGCCTGAAAGGCAATGATGGACGGCTGTGGGCAATTGACCATGGCATTTGCTTCCACGCCGAGCCAAAGCTGCGCACAGTGCTGTGGGATTATGCTGGCAAGCCGCTGCGCCCCGATATTCTGGCCGACCTGCGGGCCTTGCGCTCCAACCTTACGGGTAGTATGGCCGACATGTTCGAAAGCTTGCTAGCTGCTGACGAAATGCGCGCCCTGCGCCGCCGCCTCGATCGGCTGATTGACACAGGCAAGCACCCCGACCCAGGCCCAGGCCGGAACATCCCCTGGCCGCCAGTGTAGCTCGCGCCATTGGGCCATTCTGGGGCGCAATTGACAGCCGGGTAGCTTTTCGGTATACTGCGCGCGCATAACCTGTATACACACTGTATACAGGCGTGTTGATCCAATCCGCGCCTTCTTCTTTGCCCAGTAGCAAGGATGCGAGTGCATGAGCGAGCCGCGTGAAACCGAAACGCAACGCGTCTACGACCTCCTCAAAGCGCGTATTCTTCAGAACCAGTTACCCGCTGGCATGCCGCTCAGCCACTCGCAACTGTGCCGCGATTTGCACACCAGCCGCACGCCCGTGCGCGAGGCGCTCTCGCGGTTAGAAGGTCTCGGCTTAGTTACGACGATTCCGCGCCGCGGCACAATCGTTGCCAAGCTGGGCTTACAAGATTTCCTGGAAATTGGCCAAATATTGGCCCAGCTTGAGCCATTCGCCGCACGGCATGCCGCCGGGCGTGTTGCCCCAGCTACGCTTGACTTATTTGAAACCCAGCTTCGCGAGCTGCATGACGTGCCACCTACTGCGGCAACAATCGAACAGCTCAATCAGATCGATAACGCGATCCACCGTGCAATTCTTGAAATGGCGGGTAATCGCCGCTTGTACGAGCTGGTAGAAACAATGCGTAGCTTGTGCGATCACCTGAGCTTTGCGCTTGAACGCCGCTTCGATATCGTTGTTGATGAGCTGTTAGCCTTGCTGCAGGCGTTGCGTTCTGGTGATGGCACCGCCGCTGAACGGATGATGGCCCATCATATTACAAGCTTTGGCGAAGCCCTCACTTCGACTTCGGGGCGTTAACACGCTCTACCTGGCACCACAATGGCGTGCGTTTGCTGGCTCCCATAGGTAATCTGCCGCAGCTGATCTGCTTCGTTTGCAAGGAGGCAGCTGACGAATCATTTTCCTTACCCCTGAAAGGAGAAGCCATGTTCGCTCGACACAAGTTCCTGGCGGCGCTGCTCACATTGGTGACAATGCTTAGCCTGGCGGCGTGCGGTGGTAGCGCCCCCGCTGCTGCCCCCACTGCTGCCCCTGCCGCAGAACCAACTGCTGCCGCGCCTGCCCCCACCGCCGCTGCCTCGGCGGCAACCGCGGCCCCCGCGGCTGGCACCGAGCCAGGCACGCTGGTGATGGCCATCGCCGAAGATTCGGCCTCACTCGACCCAGGCCGCGCCTTCGAAACGACCCCATCGATTGTGCACAAGGCCACCTACGAAACCCTCGTGACCTTCCCGGCGGCGTCGGTCGATAAGATTGAGCCACTGCTGGCGAAGGAATGGAA
>JAFEAS010000214.1 GCA_018266315.1 Chloroflexi bacterium SZAS-1
CTGGCCGCGCCGGAAGATACCGGCTAGCCCGCCAAAGGCCCGCCCCACCCCATCGACCAGAATGGTGTCAATGCCTTGTTGATCGAACACGCTGGCGAGGAAGGCGCTAATCATGCGGTAGCCGCGCACAATCACGCGGTTGTAGAACCAATCGAAACCCCATGCTAGCTCGGCACCGCGCCAGATATCGCCAGCGTAGTAGTAGCCGGGGTCTTCTTTACTGGGTTTAATCTTGCTTTCGAGCACGCGCGCGTACAGGTACCAGCCGCCATACATCGAAGCCATCGCCAGCAGCGTCACCACCGTCGCCAGCACGCCTTTCCCTACTGTGAAGGGCGCAGCTTCCTCACCCAGCACCGGGTGCAGGTAGGTATCGAGCCAGTGGATACCAGGCAGGTTCATGATACCGGCAATTGCGGCGCCGATGCCCAGTACAATCAGCACATTCTTCATGCTGCCGGTGCTCTCGTGCGCGTGGTTGGCGTGCTCGTCGCGTGGGCGGCCCCAGAACACCAGCGCCACCTGCCGACCCATGTAGAACGCCGTAAGCAGCGAGGCGATAATCAGTACCACGCCCGCCAGCGGGTTTCCCACATCGAAGGCATGCGCGATGATTTCGTCTTTGCTCCAGAAGCCAGCGAAGGGAAAAATGCCTGCTAGCGCCAGCGCACCGACCATATAGGTCCAGAAGGTGGTTGGCATGCGGTCTTTCAGCCCGCCCAGGCGGCGCATATCCTGGGTTTCGTGCGTGCCGTGAATGATTGAGGCCGAGCCAAGGAACAGCAGCGCCTTAAACACGCCATGCGTCAGCAGATGGAACATGCCCGCAGTATACGCGCCCATGCCAACTGCCGCCACCATATAGCCCAGCTGCGACACGGTTGAGTACGCCAGCACGCGCTTGATATCCCACTGCGCAATCGCCGCTGTGGCCGCGAGCAGCGCGGTCAACACTCCAATACCAGCAACCCAGCCATTCACGCCATTGCTGGCCTCAAAAATGGTGTGGTTGCGCGCAATCAGGTACACGCCCGAGGTAACCATGGTCGCCGCATGAATGAGCGCCGACACTGGTGTGGGGCCAGCCATCGCATCGGGTAGCCACACAAACAGCGGTATCTGCGCCGATTTACCAGTAACGCCAATCAGCATCAGGAAGCTAATCAGCGTCACAACACTCATCGTGCCAAGAATGCCAACATTCAGCACTTGCGCCCGCGCCGCTTCCGCCTGATCAAGGTAGCCGCCAATGCCGCCTTCCTGGCCGTAGAAGGTGAGTGTGCCGAAGGTCGCAAATACCGCCATCATCGCTAGCAGCATGCCCGCATCGCCGACGCGGTTCGCCACAAACGCCTTCACCGCCGCCTCCGCGGGCACAATACCCGGCGGCACGCTCTTGCGATCGAACCAGTGGCCGATCAGCAGGAATGAGCACAGGCCCACGCCTTCCCAGCCGAGGAACAGCATCAGCATGTTATCGCCCATGATCAGGAAGAGCATGGCGACAATAAACAGATTGAGGTATGCGAAGTAGCGTACCGGGCGGGCATCGCCGTGCATGTAGCCGAGCGAAAAGATGTGGATCAGGCCGCCAACCCCGGTTACCAGCAGCGCCATCACAGCGGTCAGCTGGTCGAACAGAAAGCCGAATGGCACGCGGAACGTTCCGAGCGTCATCCATTCCCACAGCACAAAATCAATATGCTGCTTGGTTTGCGCCGCCGCATCAGCGCCCTCGCCAGCCGCGCTTTGCAGCGATTGCAGCACTGCAATCGCGCCGAGCGTGGTAATGAACGAGAGCACCACCATCGCGCTTGCTACCAGACCGGCCTGGCGCTCGTTGCGAATCACAAACGTGTTGAGCAAAAAGCCCAGCAGTGGGAACAGCGGAATGAGTACGACAATCCAGGTCAGGTCAGACATCTGCGTTCCTCGACAATACCGACCACTGACCACCGACCACAATTGTCTCGTTGCGGTCGTCGGTCATGGGTCGTCGGTCGTCTTACCCCTTGAGTGTGTTAATTTCGTCAATATCTGTGGTGCGCTTCGAGCGGAAGATCGTCACCAGCAGTGCCAGGCCCACCGCTACTTCAGCGGCGGCGACCGTGATTACAAAAAAAACCAGGATCTGGCCGTTTGCCGATTGCCAGCGCTGTGCGAAAGCCACCAGCGCCAGGTTGGCCGAGTTGAGCATCATCTCAACCGACATAAAAACGATCAGCGCATTGCGGCGGGTGAGCACGCCCACTACGCCAAGGGTAAACAGCACCGCACTAAGTAGCACGTAGTAGCTGACTGGCACCATGACATACTCCCAAATACAGCGTCGCTATTGCTCGCTATGCGCCGCCTGGCGATGATGCAGCACCACCACGCCCACAAGCGCAGCCAACAAAATCACCGACGTAATCTCAAACGGCAGCAGGTAGGTCGAGAATAGCGCCTCGCCGATCTTCACCGGCGTGGCGAAATCCTCAGCGCTGACCGATGGGCTAGTGAGCGAGGTATTGGTCCGGGCGAAGAAGACGTACAGCACCTCGAACAGCAGCAGTGCCGCCATTCCCAGTGCCAGCGGTCGCTGCCAGCCCAGCCGGTCTTGCTCGTCTTCGGCGCGCTCGGCACCCAACAGCATCACTACAAACAGGAACAGCACAATAATCGCGCCGGCATACACAATCAGCTGCACAGCAAACAGAAATGGCGCCCGCAGCAGCAGGTACAGCACTGCAATCGCACTAAAATTGAGCAGCATAAACAGTGCACTATGCACAGCGTTCTTGCTCAGGAGCATCGCCGCCGCACCAACAACTGCAATGAGCGCGGTGATGGTAAAAACGACAAATTCCATACCTTCTCCGATGTACGATATGGCAATCGGTAATCTACAAATCGATCTGCGCGGGTGGGCTTGGGCGGCGATTGAGCTCCTGCAGAATAGGAGGGATTTCGCCATGGCCTTTATCGGGCGGCACGAGTAGCATTTCTTTGGTATAGATCGCCGATTTGCGATCGTAGTAGGCTAGCTCGTACTGATGCTCAAGCACAATCGCGTTTGTCGGGCAGGCATCTTCGCAGTAGCCGCAGAAGATGCAGCGCAGCATGTTAATCTCGTAGGTTGCGGCATAGCGCTCGCCTGGCGAGTTGGGATGCGCCGGGTCATTTTCGCCTGGTATCACCAGGATGGCATCGGCCGGGCATGCCGCCGCGCACAGCGCACAGCCAATGCAGCGCTCCATTCCATTCTCGAAGCGCTTCAGCTCGTGCCGCCCCCGAAAGCGCTCGCGCACCGGGCGCTTCACTTCTGGGTACTGAACGGTTACTGGCTTCTTGAACAGATATTTGAAGGTTGTGCGCAAGCCCTTGACAATCTCACCGAGCATATATTTCTCCGTAGTGCGTAGCTGGGAGTGCAGGCACAGCCACGATGCTACGCGCGGCGCACCATATCCGAGATAGGCTTATTGAACGACTTCGGCGCTCTTCTTCACCAGCGTTACCTGGCTGGCGGGCGGCTTGCGCGGCCCATTCACCGCTGCCACACCTACTATTACCAGCGCGCCAACCACCAGTGCAATAACACCGCTCAGCACACGATTGTCCGGAATGAGCACATTCAGCACGGCAGTGAGGGCAACATTGAATAACGCCATTGGCAGCAATACCTTCCAGCCGAGGTGCATTAGCTGGTCGTAGCGCACGCGCGGCACGGTTGCGCGAATCCACACCGACAGGAAGGAAAGCAGTGTCACTTTCAGCAGAAATGCGCCGAGCGACAGCAGGCCAAATACTGCGTTGCCCGCCCACTGCCCAGCGTTCGCACTGACGAACTGCGCCAGCGTGTACAGCCCGGGGAAATGCCAGCCGCCCAGGAACAGCGTGACGGCGATCGCGTTCATCGCCACCAGCTTAATGTATTCCGACATGAAGAACAGCGCGAATTTCATCGAGCCGAACTCGGTGTTATAGCCGCCAACCAACTCCTGCTCGGCTTCGACCAGGTCGAACGGCGCGCGCACAACCTCGGCGGTTGAGGCCAGCAAGAAGATGATGAAGCCGAGGAATTGCGGAATAATGAACCACCAGCCCCACTGCCTGTTCACAATTTCGGCAGTACTGAAGCTTTCGGCCTGCATCACCACGCCCAGCACCGCAAGGCCTAGCGCCAGTTCATATGAAATAACCTGGGCCGAGGCGCGCACGCCGCCGAGCATCGAGTATTTGTTGTTCGACGACCAGCCTGCAATCGCAATGCCATACACACCGATGGAAGTAACCGCCAGCAGGTAGAGAATGCCGACGCTAATTTCGGCCAGCTGCAAGAAATTGCTGCCGCCTACCGGTGCGCAGCCGCCTACGGGTAGCGCGCCGTCGCCACCCACCGGCCAGCAGCCCAGCGGAATAGTCGCCCAGATAATCAGCGCCGGAATAGTGGCGAAGGCGGGCGAGATTAAGTACACCCACTTATCGGCCAGCGCCGGGGTCACGTCTTCCTTGAAGAATAGCTTCACTGCGTCGGCGACGGGCTGTAGAAAGCCGCCTAGCAGCTTGCGCCCACCCGGCAATGGGATGTAGCCCGCGCGGTTGGGGCCAACCCGGTGCTGGAAGCGCGCCAGCAGGATGCGCTCGAACAGCGTGAAGTAGGCAAAGAGCGTGGTGGCAGCAAGCGCCAGCACCAGCGCTTTGACAATCAGGATGATGATATCGAGGAAGGACATGTCCCCTCCGTTCGCAGGTTGGTCGGGTTCAACACGTCAGGGCGCTGCGGTCATAGTTTGCCTGCAACCCTGTTCTTGTTCCTAAGCTTTGGCAACCGACACGCGCGTTTGCGGCCCGGTGAGCACGCTGGCGAGATCAGCGCCCTTGACCAGCGGTAGCAGCACGACCCCGGCGCTCAGCCCAGCATCAACCTGGGCGCGCAGCTCAAGCGTACCCGCTGCCGAGCTGATGCGTACTGGCTCGCCAATGCCAACGCCCAGCTGCTGCGCGTCGGCCACGCTCAGAATAACGTGTGCAGGCACCGTGCGCGGCACGAGCTTCGAGCCACGCATCCACTCGCCGCCATCGTAAGCGCGTACCACGGTCAGCAGGGTAAGCGGGAACTGCTCATCGGCAGCGGCGGGCGCAGGCTCGCGGTAGGCCAGCTGAAACACGCTCTTGCCATCGTCGGCCAGTGCTGGCAGCTGCACGCCCACGCCCTCGGTATTTTCGTAGGATGTGCCGTCGTAGTAGAACGACTCATTCGGCTGGCGACCCCACGATTTCCGTGTTAGCTCCAGGCTGGTGTAGCTGGTACCCTTGTAGCCCGGCACGCGCGCGCTAATCTCATCGGCAATATCGCTCGACACCAGATAATCCCAGCTTGCCGGTGGTGCAGCTACTGCTACTGCTGTATTAGACTCAGCCGCGCGCGCCTTGGCGCTCTTCTTTGCGGGGGCCGCAGTAGGTGAGGCCGGGGCCATTGCTTGTACGGCGCGGGCCACCTCCTGAAAGAGCGACCAATCAGCCGGGGCTTCGCCCTCGGCGCGGCGGGCCTGCTGGAAGCGCTGCACACGCCGCTCGGCGTTGGTAAAGGTGCCATCGCGCTCGGCTACGGTAGCCACCGGCAGCACAACATGGGCGAGCTGCGCGGTTTCGGTCATAAACAGGTCTTGCACTACCAGGAATTCAAGCTGGCTCAGTGCCTCCGCCACCGCCGTATTCGACTTGGCTGGATTCATACCGGCGATATACATGCCCTTAAGCGTATCGGCTTTGGCTGCTGCCCACATCTCGCGCGCGCTCATGCCCGCCGTTACCGCCGCGCCGCCTGGCCCTCTGTCGGGGCGCACGCCCATATCGAGCGCGCCGCGCGTGTTGCCCTCGGCGGTCAGCGCAATCAGGCCGTTGTTAGCGCGGCCCGCTTTGCCGCCCACCAGCGCCAGGTTTGCCAGCGCCTGGGTCAGTGCCGGGCCAGCTCCCACCGCAGCGCGGCCATACACAATAATGCCATTCTCCGCAGCGACAAAGCTGCTGGCAATTGCGCGAATGGTCGCTTCGGCTACGCCCGCCGCTGCAGCCAGATCAGCCAGCGGTTTGCCGCTGACGCTACGCTTTAGCTCATCGGCACCGCGCAGGCGGGCGGCCAGCGCCTCGTTCGCACTGCCCTCGGCGAAGATTGCGCCGAGCAGCGCCTGCACAAATGCCGCTTCAGCACCGGGCCGTACCGTTACCGCACTCTTGGCGAAACGTGCCAGCTTGGTCGGGTAGGAATTGACCACCGTCAGATCGCCGCCACGGTCGGCAATGCCGCGCAGCCGCAACACATACAGCGGCGCTTCTTCCTCGGGGTCGGCCCCAATCACCAGCACTGCCGTGCCCTTGCCCAGAGTCGTCAAGTTCGTGCCTGCACCCACGCCCAGGATATTCGGCAGGTCGTCGAGCGCGGTCGGCTCGTCGGGTGTGCCACGCCGGTGGTCGATATTGTTTGAGCCAAGCACTTCGCGGAACAGCTTACCAAACAGGTAAAGGTCTTCGTTCGGTAAGTGTGCGCCCGCCAGGCCACCCAGCGCATTCGCGCCATAGTTTGCGCGCACCAGCGTCAGCCGGTCGGCAACATAGCGCGTCGCCTCTTCCCAGGTTGCGGCAACCCAGGCATTATTGCGGCGAATCATTGGGGTCTTCAGGCGCTCGCCGCTCATGATGTGGCGCATACCGTAGCGACCTTTGTCGCATGTCCAGATCTCGTTGACGAAATCGTTCTCACGCGGCATTACGCGCATCAGGTCGTTGTAGCGCATATCGATCGAGATATCGCAGCCGACCGAGCAGTGGTTGCAGACACTCGGCGTCGAGCGCAGTTCCCACACGCGCGCCTTGAAGCGGAAATCGGAGCTGGTAAGCGCGCCCACCGGGCAGATGTCGGTGGTATTGCCCGAAAACTTTGAGTCGAAGGCTGGCTCGCTCTTCGAGATAATTTCCCAATTGCGGCCACGATTGTCGAAGCCCAGCACCGGGTCGCCCGCGATTTCATCCTGGAAGCGAACACAGCGCGCGCACAAAATGCAACGCTCGCGATCGAGGTAGATCAGATCGCCCAAGGCTACCGGCTTAACATTATGGTGCTTATCGGCATAATCGTAGCGTGAGTTGCCCGGCCCCCACTCCATCGTCAGGTTTTGCAGCGGGCACTCGCCGCCCTTATCGCACACTGGGCAATCGAGTGGGTGCGAGGTAAGCAAGAACTCAAGCACGCCGCGCTGGGCGAATTCGACGCGCTCGCCAACGGTTTTCACCACCATGCCGTCGCTCACCGGCGTGACACATCCGGCCTGAAGCTTGTTCATCATCAGCGCGAGCTCGGGCTTGCCGTCGGCGCCAATCACTGGTTGGCGCGTGGCCGGGTCGATTTTGGGGGTGTACACTTCGACCAGGCACATGCGGCACATGCCTACAGCCTTCATCTTGGGGTGGTAGCAGAACACCGGAATCGCCACATCGCCAGCCCGCGCCGCATCGACAATGTTCGTACCTGCTGGCACAGTAACCGTCTTGCCATCTATCGTAAGGGTCACATCAGGCATAGTTCCCCGCCTTTAGTGTCGAAGGAGTTCGACCTTGAGATCGCACGCGCACCTGGCGCATCCATACCGTTCTGGCAGCAATTAGTGCCGCGATGAAACGAGCGGAATAGCCGAACGGCCATTGCTCGCTGCGCCAATTGTCGCCTCGAATTCCTGGGGGAACAGCTTCAGCGCGCTCTTAATCGGCATCACTGCGCTTTCGCCCAGCAGACAGAAGCAGTTGCCCGCCATCTGGTTATAAATATCGTGGAGGGTTGGGATATCGCTGGCGCGGCCATGGCCCTCGTGCATGCGATGCAGCACGCGCACTAGCCAGGTCGTGCCTTCGCGGCAAGGCGTGCACTTACCACATGACTCATGTTTGAAAAACTCATCCATTTTATAGGCGGTCTCAACCGCGCTAGTGGTTTCATCCAGCACAATCACCGCGCCCGAGCCAAGCATCGAGCCAGCCGCCGCCACGCCCTCGTAATCGAGCGTGATATCGAGGTGCTGCTCAGTGAGCCAGGGTGCCGACGCGCCGCCGGGGATGATGATTTTCACCTTGCGGTCGCCGCGCATGCCAGCGCCATAGGCCGGGTCGTAGATCAGCTCGCGCAGGGTGCGGCCAAAGGGCAGCTCGTAGTTGCCGGGCTTGTTCACATGGCCCGAAAGCGAGAACGCTTTAGTGCCCGGGCTTTTCTCGGTGCCGAACGAGCGATACCATGCCACGCCCTTTTCGACAATGCGCGGCACGTTGGTCAACGTTTCGACATTATTAATAATGGTGGGTTTGGCGTATAGGCCCGCCACTGCCGGAAACGGCGGCTTCAGACGCGGCTGGCCGATCTTGCCTTCAAG
>JAFEAS010000215.1:0-6857 GCA_018266315.1 Chloroflexi bacterium SZAS-1
TACGCTACCGCCTGGCAGTGCAGCTTCCCGAGGGTGTTACCCCTAATTTTCAGGTCAGTGACAATCTGCCCAATGGGATAAGCTTCGTAAATGATGGCACCGCGAAAGTTGCATTTGTGTCGAATGGCAGCGGCATTAGCTCGGCGGCGGCCCAGACGGGCGCTATCCCGGCGGTACCGTGTGTGAACGATACCGGCAATGCGGCGACCCTGGCTGCGCTGCCGCAATCCCAGGTTGATTGCGCGCTCGTCGATGCCAATATTTCGACGAGCGCTACGCTCAATACCGACACCTATAGCACCGGGACGGATGTGCGCTTCAAGCTGGGCACGCTCACCAATGCCGATAGCGATAGCGATGCTGAGTATGTTGTCATCGATTTTAACGCGGTGCTTGATAACACCGTAACCGGCAGTAATGATGCTGGTGACACGCGAAGTAACACATTCTCCGTGTATCAAAATGCAACAACCCAGAATGGTGCGACCTCGGCAGGTTTCGTGGTAAAAGTGGTTGAGCCATCGATTCCATTCAGTGCGACGACGAATAATAAGACCGTGACGCCCACCAGCGGTGACGCGGGCGATGTTGTCGCCTATACCGTCGTCTATGCCAATGCCAACGGCACCAACAACACCGATGCGTTTGACGTGCGCCTGCTTGATGTGGTGCCTGCGGATGCTATTCTGAATCTGGCGAGCATTAACGTCACGGCTACGGCGGCATGTGCATCGCCCACGTTTACAAATAATTCGGTGGGCAACACAGTCGATATTACTGTGAGCCGGGTTGCGCCGGGATGCCAGATGACGGTGAAGTACCAGGCTACGCTTAGCACTGCGGTAACGCCGGGGGAGTTAATCACCAATACAGCAAACCTGACTTATAGTAGCTTGCCGGGCGCGCATGGCAGTGCCGGGAATAGCACCGGCTCAGTCGCGCCCGGTGCCCCTGGCACCAATACGGGCGAGCGCGATGGTTCGGGCAGTGCCCCAAACGACCTGTTTGGCAGCGATACTGCGGTTGTGACCGTATTCGCACCAATGTCAGTCAAATCGCTGGTCAGCACCTCGGAAGCGCATACCGCGGGAACTTCGGTAGTGATTGGGGAAATTGCGCGCTTCCGTATGGCGGTGCAGATTGCCGAAGGTAGCTCACCGGGCTTCGCCCTGCGCGATAACTTGCCTGCCGGGCTGCTGTTCTTAAACGATGGCACGGCGAAGCTGGCGCTGGTTTCAACCAACCCGGGCCTCAGCTCTTCGACGTTGAGCGGTGTTGGGCTGCAAGTGAGTGGCAATGAAACGACGCTCAATGGCATAACGCCGACGTTTGTGCTACCCGCCAGCGCAATTTCTGGCGGTACTGGCAGCGGTGGTGCCTTTCAATCTGGTGACGTCCCATTATTCTCGCTTGGTAACCTTAGCAATACCGATAGCGATACCAACCAGGAATTTGTGGTGCTTGAGTTCAACGCACTGGTTGAGAATAGTGCCAGCAACCAGAATAGTACAACGCTGAATAATACCTTCACGGTTCGGCTGAATGGCGTTGATGCGCTGACCTCGAACACCCAATCGGTGGGCGTGGTTGAACCCAATGTCACAATGACCAAGCAGATTCTTTCGACTACTGGCGCAACTATAACCTATCGCGTGGTGGCAACTAACACCGGCAATGCCACGGCCTTCGATACGGTGGTTGCCGACACCCTGCCGCCATCGCTTGACCTGAATGTTGGCTCGATTACTGTGAACGCGGCGGGTGGCGCGACGAAGGGAATTGCGAATCATAGCGATTCAGCCAATCGGGTTGAGTTCGATGGTATCACGTTGCCTGCTGGTGGAAGTGTAACCATCACCTACCAGGCGAATATTGTCACGCCTGGCACGACAATCGCAAACACCGCGACGACGAGCTATAGCAGCCTGCCCGGCGGTGGCACCCTGGGCAACCCAACCGGTTCGAATACGCCGGGCGCAGGTGGTGCAAGCAACGGCGAACGTAATGGTGCAGGCGGAACGAATGACTATAGCGCTACGGCCACGCAATCGCTTGGCTCGGTTGGCGATCGTGTCTGGTACGACGTAAACGCCGATGGGTTGGTGAATGCGGATGAAGTCGGCATTCCCGGCGTTGCGGTTACGGTGCGCTGGTTTGGCCCCGATGGCATCGAGGGCAACGGCGACGATAGCGTAATCGCGGCAACTACCGACAGCGCCGGGAACTATCTGGTTTCGGGCTTGCCGCTGGGCGCGGGCGCGAACAACTATCGCGTGACCGTAGATCTGGCAACGCTGCCGAACGGCCTGACAACCGCGACCTACGATTTCGATAGTGGGACAGCCAGCCCGAACAGCAACACGCTGCTTGCGCTCAGCGGCGCGAATGCCAACCCGCGCACCGCCGACTTCGGCTATCGTGGTACGGCCACACTGGGCGATCGCATCTGGATCGATAGCAATGGCGATGGCGCGCAGGGGCTAGCTAGGCTTGAGCCGGGCCTGCCTGGGGCTGGTGTCACCCTGACATGGCTCGGGTTTGATGGCGTGCCAGGCGGCAGCGACGATGTGGCCTTCACAACAACGACCGGCGCGAATGGCAGCTATGGTTTCGCTAACTTGCCCGCAGGCAATTTCCGCGCCGATGTGAATTCGGCGACACTGCCAGATAACCTGGTGCCAAGCTACGATTTGAACGGTGCCGCCGATGGCTCGGCGACGCGCACGCTTGCACTTGGGGCCAGCGCCACCGATGTTGATTTCGGCTATCGTGGGGCGGCGAGTATTGGCGATACCGTCTGGTACGATGTGAATGCAAATGGCGTTCAGGATAATGCCGAGCCGGGCATTCCTGGTGCAACAGTAACACTGCGCTGGGCCGGGCCAGATGGTGTGCTCGGTACCGCCGATGATCTGGTATATACAACGACCACCGATGTCAATGGTACCTACCTGTTCCCTGGCCTACCAGTGTACGGCGTGAGCGACCCCTACCAGGTAACGGTGACACCACCGGCGGCGTATACAGCGCCAACCTACGATAGCGATGGCATCAGCAGCGCCAACCAATCAACGCTTACTTTGGGCGCAAGCGAGGCCAACAGCGCGCAAGATTTCGGGTATCGCGCGGCGGTAGCGCAGGGGCTTGGCGATGTTGTATGGGAAGACCTGAACGGGAATGGCCGCCAGGATAATGGTGAGCCGGGCATTGATGGCGTAATTGTTGCGCTCTACGACAGCACCGGCACGCAATTGCTCGCAACGACGACAACTGCTGGCGGCGGACTCTATAGCTTCAGCGGCTTAACTGTGGGCAATTACCAGGTGAAGTTTGGCACCTTGCCCGGCTATGCGCGCACGATTGCCAATGCGCCGGTTGCCAGCGACAGCACCGATAGTGATGCGGATGCTACTACTGGCTTTACATCGCAGGTGGCGGTAACTACTGGTGCGCTCAATACCACGGTTGATGCGGGTCTGTATCGCCCGCTCACGATTGGCGATACCGTGTGGTACGACCGCGATGGCAATGGCGTACAGAATGCGGGCGAACCGGGCATTGGCGGCGCGACCGTAACGGTGACGTGGTATGGCCCGGATGGCGTGCCGGGCGGCGGCGATGACCAGAGCTTCACCGCAACGACTGATAGCAATGGCACCTGGAGCATCGCTAATTTGCCGCCTGGGAACTATGGCGCAGCAGTAACAACCTTACCAACCGGCCTCACGACGCAGACTGCCGGGCCTGCCACATTCACGCTTGTTTCAGGCACCAATCGTAACGATATCGACTTTGGGTATCGCGGCGGTGGCAGCCTGGGCGACTATGTGTGGCTCGATACCAACGGTGATGGTGTGCAGGATGCGAGCGAAGCTGGCATTGGCGGCGCAACGGTAACGCTCACCTGGTTTGGGAACGATGGCGTAGTGGGTGGGAGCGATGATGTGGTGATAACTACCACCACTGCCGCCGATGGTACCTATAGCTTCAACAATCTGCCAGCTGGCGCGTTCATCGTAGCGGTGAGCGGCCTGCCCGCAGGTGTGCAGCCAACCTTTGATCTTGATGGTGTGAGCAGCGCGAATAGCGCTACGCTCAACCTGAATGCTGGGCAGGCGCGCACAGACGTCGATTTTGGCTACCGGGGTACTGGGTCGCTCGGGAACTTCGTGTGGCTGGATCAGAATGGTGACGGCGTTCAGGATAGTGGCGAGCCAGGGATTGCCGCCGTGACCATTAATCTCACTTGGGCTGGGCTTGATCATACTTTTGGCACAACCGACGATATTACCCAGACGACCACGACCGATACCGCCGGAGCATATCTCTTCACTGGCTTACCGGCGGGCGAATATCGTGTGTCGGTGGATGGCACCAGCTTGCCCGCCGGGCTGTATGCGACCTACGACCTGGATGGTACGGCGAATTCGACGACAGATACGAGCCTGAGCGCCGGGCAGGCGCGCGCGGACGTCGATTTTGGCTACCGAGGCAGCGGCACGATTGGCGACCGGGTCTGGTTCGACACCAATGGCGATGGTGTGCAGGATGCGGGCGAACCCGGATTGGGCGGCGTGAGCATCACGGTGACGTGGTACGGGCCGGATGGCGTGGTGGGCGGCGGCGATGACGCCAGCTTCACGACCACGACGGCGGCGGATGGCAGCTACCAGGTGGCCGGGTTACCAGCAGGCACATACGTGGTCACGGTCGATAGCAGCACCGCCCCGGCGGGCACCAGCCTGACGACGGCGGGCAGCGTGCCAGTGACGCTAAGTGCAGGCGAGCAGTATCGCACGGCGGACTTCGGGTTTGGCGGCAGCGGCAGCCTGGGCGACCGGGTGTGGCTCGATCTGAACGGCAATGGCGCGCAGGATGCGGGCGAGCCGGGCATTATCGGCACAACCGTAACACTGGTGTGGTATGGCACCGATGGCGTAGCGGGCGGCGGTGATGATATCACCTTCGTCACTCAGACTGGTGCAGATGGCACTTATGGCTTCGCTAAGCTCCCGGCGGGGAATTTCCAGGTAACTGTGAGTAATCTGCCCACCGGCGTCAACCAGACCTACGACCTGGATGGTACGGCCAGCGCCAATACGACGGCGGTGGCGCTGACACCTGGGCAAACGCGCAGCGACGCCGACTTTGGCTATACCGGCAGCGGCTCAATCGGCGACCTGGTGTGGCTCGATGCGAATGGCAATGGCGCGCAGGATGCGGGCGAACCCGGCCTGAATGGTGTCGATGTCACCATTACATGGGCCGGGCTAGATGGCGTGTTCGGCACTGCCGACGACCTGGCGCTGATTGCGACGACCGATGCAAACGGGGCGTATAGCGTCGGCGGGCTACCGGCTGGCAGCTACACCGTCGATGTTGATCAGACTGATGCGCCTGCTGGAACGATTCTGACAACCGGCAACGACCCGCTGGCGCTAACACTGGCCGCAGGCCAGGCTTATACCACTGCCGACTTCGGGTTTAAGGGCACCACCTCGCTGGGCGATTGGGTGTGGAACGACCTGAACGGCGATGGGTTGCAGCAGTCGGGTGAGCCAGGCATTGCCGGAGTGACCGTCACGGCCACCTGGCTGGGAAGCGATGGCGTGGTGGGCGGTGGCGATGATGTGGTATATACCGCAACCACCGACATGAATGGCTACTACCGCATCATTGAGCTGCCCGCCGGGAATTACACGGTGGCGGTGAGCGGTGCGGCGCTGAGTGGCCTGATGCCAAGCTATGATCTCGATGGTATAGCCACGCCGGGCGAAACCGCCACCAGCCTGAGCATCGGCCAGAACCGCGTTGATGTTGATTTTGGCTACTTCTTCCCCGAGCCGCCGCAGGCTAGCACGATCGGCGACCGGGTGTGGAACGATACGAACGGCAATGGCGTGCAGGACGCGGGCGAGCCGGGCCTGATAGGCGTGACGGTACGGCTGATTGGCCCGGGTGCGGATGGCCTGTTCGGCACTGCCGACGACGCGATAAGCACGGTAGTCACCGGCGCGAATGGCGATTACCTGTTCACCGATCTGCCCGCTGGCACCTACCGCGTGCAGATTGATGCGAGCACCATACCTGCGGGCCTGGCCGAAACCTACGAGCTGGATGGCAGCCTGAATGGCACGGTTGAGCTGAGCATCGGCGCGTCCGAAACGCGCAGCGATGTCGATTTTGGCTACCAGAGCGCGGCGGCGGGTGGCACCACCGGCAGCATCGGCGACCGGGTGTGGAATGATGCGAACGGCAATGGCGTGCAGGACGTGGGCGAGCCGGGCATCGCCGGGGTGGATGTGACGCTGACCGGGGCTGGGGCCGATGGCCAGTTTGGCACCGCCGACGATATTGTGCTGACGACCGTGACCGGCGCGGCGGGCGACTACAGCTTTACCGGGCTGGCCGCCGGGGCGTATCGCGTGGAAGTGGATGGCCGCCCCTTGCTTGGCCTGGCCGAAACCTACGAGCTGGATGGCAGCCTGAATCGTTCGACGATTGTGGCGCTGGCGAGCGGCCAGGAGCGCAGCGATGTCGATTTCGGCTTTACCAGCGGCGCAGTTACACCCGCTACCGGCAGCATTGGCGACCGGCTGTGGCTTGATCTGAACGGCGATGGCGTGCAGGATACGGGCGAGCCGGGCCTGAGCGGCGTGGCCGTAACCCTGACGTGGTTCGGCCCTGATGGCGTGGCAGGCGGCGGCGACGATGTACACTATACCCAGCTGACTGGCGCGGATGGCAGCTATAATTTCCCGAACTTACCGGCGGGCAGCTATGCCGTGACCATCGACATTACAACGCTGCCGCCAGGTGTTGCCGCCAGCTATGATCTTGATGGCGGCAGCGACAGC
>JAFEAS010000215.1:6890-7465 GCA_018266315.1 Chloroflexi bacterium SZAS-1
ACCGGCAGCATTGGCGACCGGGTGTGGAACGATGCCGATGGCGACCGGCTGCAAGGCACGGGCGAAAGCGGCATTCCCGGCGTTACGGTGACGCTGACGGGCAGCGGGCCGGATGGCGTCTTCGGTACGGCCGATGATCTGCTGCTGGTGACGACAACCGGCGCGGGCGGCTTCTACCGCTTCGCTGGCCTACCCGCAGGCACCTACCAGGTGGCGGTGAGCGGCGCGCCGCTGACGGGCCTGGGCGAAACCTACGAGCTGGATGGCAGCCTGAACGGCACCACAACCGTTATTTTGGCGAACAGCCAGGCGCGCAGCGATGTCGATTTCGGCTATGCGGCGAGTGCCCCGCTGGCAACCGGCAGCATTGGCGACCGGCTGTGGCTGGATGTGAACGGCAATGGCGTGCAGGATGCAGGCGAGCCGGGTCTGGCCGGGGTAACAGTGAACCTGATTGATGCGGGCAAGGATGGGCTGTTTGGCACCGCCGACGATGTGGTGTATACGCAGATCACCGATGCCAATGGCAATTACCAGTTCACCAGCCTCCCTGCGGGCAGCTATCGCGTCGATGT
>JAFEAS010000216.1 GCA_018266315.1 Chloroflexi bacterium SZAS-1
TCAAAGTGCATAACAGGCTCTAGCATAGGAATAACTGATGCAAGATAGCGACATCACCCTGTTACGCGCTGCGATCGGCATTGCTGCCAGCGCCCGCGCCCATGGCAACCACCCGTTCGGCGCGCTGCTGGCCGATGCGCAGGGAACTATTCTGCTCACTGCCGAAAATACCGTAGTGACCGCACGCGATATTACAGGCCACGCCGAAACCAACCTGGTGCGCCTGGCATCGCAGCTCGACAACACTGTTCTCGCAGGCTGCACACTCTACACCAGTACCGAGCCTTGCCCAATGTGCGCTGGTGCGATCTACTGGGCGGGCATTCGCCGCGTGGTCTATGGCTGCTCCGAAGCCCTGCTGTATACCCTGACTGCCCATACCCCCGAGGCCGATGCGCTGCTCCTTGGCTGCCGCGATGTATTTGCGCATGGCAAGCACCCGGTCGAGGTGCGCGGCCCACTGCTCGAAGACGAGGCGGGCGTTGTTCACGAAGGCTTTTGGTAAGCGCTGGTCGCCCGCGCATTCATCGGGCTTTTGCTTACCAGAAAGCAAATACCTTGCCGCCACAGGCGAGAGACCTGCTTCACCCGAATGTGACGATATCGTCAGGCACATAGGCTCGACATTGGCGCGGCCCTCGGCTATAATCCCGCTACAGTGTACGCCACTTCAGAGTTGACGAAAGCCCAGTGCCACATCGCCGCGCAAACCTGCTGCTAATTATCGCTATGCTCCTGGCCTGGGCCGCCACGCCGCATCCCGCCCCGGCGGCTTCCGAGCGCCTGCCTACCCAGCTATCCAATGCCCCGTTTGGCCTGAATACGCACCTGGCGACACGCTACACCGAGCTTGAGCACATGGATGTTCCGGCCAGACTCGTGGCACAGACCGGTGCCAGCTGGGTACGCGAAGACATCCAGTGGTGGCGCGTACAGCCCACCCCCGATACCTGGGACTGGTCGTACACCGACGCGGCCTTTCGCGCTTTGCTGCAACACAATATCAATATCGTTGCCGTGCTGGGCCACCCGCCTGGTTGGGCCACACCCGACGCTACCGATAGTGCCACCGATGTGTCGTTTGCTGCGCCCGACATCGAGCGCTTTGCGGTGTTTGCTAATGCCGCAGCCCAGCGCTACGGTCACTATATTCACCATTGGGAAATCTGGAATGAGCCAGATAACCCCCTGTTCTGGAAGCCTGCCCCCGATGCGAATGCCTACGCGGCGCTGCTCAAGCGCGCCAGCATCGCCATTCATGGGGTTGCGCCGGATGCGCAGGTGCTTTTGGGTGGCATTAACCCTTTCAACATCGCATTTTTGCGGCAGGTCGCGCAAGCTGGCGCATGGGGTAGCTTCGACATCCTGGCGATTCACCCCTACATCGACCCGGCCACGCCCGAAGAAGGCAACCTGCTCGCTGCTGCCGATAACGTGCGCGCGTTGGCGGCTCAATTGGGGCCAAAGCCCATCTGGGTGACTGAAGTGGGCTGGGCGAGCGGCCCTGGCGACCACGATGCAGTGGGCATGCTCAATGAGCAAGGCCAGGCACAAATGCTGGTGCGCGGGCTTCTACTTCTATGGCGTGCGGGCATCGAGCGTATTTTCTGGTATACCCTGAAAGATGACCAGAATAATCCGTATGGCCTAATCGCATTGGGCAATGGCCGCGCCGATTATAGCCGCCTGAAACCCGCGTATTATGCTTTCCAGACGCTCGTTCGCCAGACGAACGGTGCCGAGTTTATGGCGCTGAACGATCTGTTTACCCGTACTACCGTGCTGGACTTCGAGACGTTTGGGGCATGGCGGCGCGGCGACCAACCTAACGGAATGTTAACACCAACCAGCACCCAAACACATAGCGGGCGCACCGGCGCGCGCCTCGATTACACCTTCCCCTCACGCGGCAACGACTATGTCGTCTTTCTGCGCGACCGGCCAGCGTTTATCCCTGGCGCACCCTACGCATTAGGCGTGTGGGTGTATGGCGATGGCTCGGGGCATCAGCTAAAGCTATGGCTGCAAGACGCAACCGGCGAGCTGCTGCAATTCACGCTTGGCACAATCGGGCCACCCGGCTGGCGTCTGCTCGAAGCACCCATTAGCGGCATCGTGCCCGTATGGAACCGCATCAATACTGCCGGGGATGGTAAAGTGCAATTTCCGGCGCGTATTGCTGCACTGGTGCTCGATGATGGCGACGACCAATTTATCGGTAGTGGCTCAATCGTGCTCGATGACATCATTGCGCTCAGTGGCCCAGAGGCTTACGACTTCCAGCTGCGCCAGAACAACACAACCATCGACATTCTCTGGGCACCGCAAGGGCAGCGCGCCGCAATACGCACCCAGGCCGAGCAAGCCGCCGTCATTGCCATTGATGGCAGCCTGAGCACAGCTAGCGCTACTGATGGAAAACTAACCTTTTCACTCGGGCCTTCGCCAATATACGTGCGCCATTCATATTGACAGGACGCTAAATCATCCTAGATCAATCGCATTCATATAATAAATGACGATCATAGCGAGCCAAACAAATACTACTGTTTGTTAATGTAACGCATCCGTAAACTCTTCTGTAGATTTTTAACCGCACTACATGCTATAATTTTCGATACTGGAGGAAAGCCAAGCGTACCCCACCACAACATGCTGTAACCCCTTGGCGCATAAGGTGATGTTTGATCAGGCAACATGGCGGCGGCAAATTGCCGAACAATTGAACGGCTTCGCGCGCAACCCACGGCAAGAAATGCAGCTTGCCGGGGCGCCTAGCATGATCTCGTACCTGGTTGCGCGCACCCTTGCGCCCTTCCTCGAAGCCTTCCAGCGCGAACCGATCGCTGCCGTACTGACACTAGCTGCTATTAGCCATACCCCCGGTGCCGACCAGATTGTTCAGCGTGCAACCCGGCTGCGCTATCAATCAGCCGCCCAGATCGACCGCGAGCTGCGTGCTAGCCGCGAAATGCGTGTTACTGTCGAGCAACTGCTGCTTGAACTTCAGACGATTGCGCTTGTGCGCCAGCGGCTGAACGGCAGCCGCGAAGAATGGGTACGTACATCGCTGGATCGCGAGCTAGAACTCTTCGCCAGTGAGTTTAGCCAGCTACGGCACGCACTCAACGACCCAGGCTGGCAAACGCGCTCAGACGCGCTTCGTGCATTGCGCAGCCGGAAGGGCCGCTACTCACCCGCCGACCTTGTGCTGATTCACGATGGCCTCACCGACAGCGCGGCGCATGTGCGTGCGGCTGCCGCCCGCATGCTGGGCCAGATCGCCGAACCGCCCGGCGCGCTGCTGCAAAAAACATTAGTGCGGGTGGCCTTGCACGACTCTGATGCAGAAACCCGCATTGCCGCCGCCCGTGCGATTGGCATGCTGCGCGAGTACCTGGCCTCGCCACAACTACTCGAACAGATTTCGGCATGCCTGTTTAGCGATGACAGTTTTGTTCGTTCAGCAAGCGCGCTTGTACTCGGCGAACTTGGCGACATGGTGAGCGCGCCACTCCTGATCAAGCATTTATCGCGGTTGCTTACCGACCGCGACCCCTATGCCCGCGAGGCTGCTGCGCGCGCACTTGGGCGCATTGGTGTGGCTGCTGCTACGCCTGAAGTATTCGATGCCCTGCAACAGGCAATCGAAGATGACGAAGTGACGGTTCATGAAGCTGCTAGCGATGCCCTGAGCCGCTTGCGCGATGTGCGCCCGGCTCAAGCGCTGGCCGTTAGCGCTCGGGCGTAAACGTACATTGTTTGTAGCACACGGCGCGGGGCATGCGTATGCTCCGCGCCGTGTATTATACTGGGTTGGGCTTATATGGCCTGGTGCAGCGCATGACGAGCGAAAGCTCTAACGCTATGACGTCGATTTAGTATCTCTCAGATCAGATGCGCGCACGCGGCGCGGGCCATCTTGCACTGGCCGCAGCATCCGCATAGTTACCACAATGAGCACAGCGCTGCATAAAAGCGCCAGTAACACATAAACCAGCCACGGGCTAGGCACAAACAAGCTCCCGCCCGACACATCGGGGCCAAGTGGCACGCGCGTGTAAAATGCACTATCACCGCTCAGAATTTGCATCTCGCTGGCCTGTAGCGCGATAAACGGATGCAGATACAGAAAGACCCCTGAGGCGAGCTTGAATGTAGCCGAGTTAATCCATTCCGGCGATACTTCGCGCCCGAAGATGAGCGAAAACATAACCGCGATGAATGGGATGCCGAGCAGCATGAGAATCACCGTGCCCAGCGCCAGGCTATTTGCGCCGAGGGTTGTGCGCATCGCCGCCGACCAGAACACTCCGATCGAGGCATAAAACAGCGCTGTCGTTACTAAGCCTGCCAGCGCAATCAACACTTCAGTAAGGCTTACCCCACCGAATAAAAACGCCAGGCTCATCAGGGGCACGATCGCCAGGATCAGCAACAGCGCAAACGAAAGCGCCGCCGCAAGTTTGCCCCACACAATTTGCCAGGGCGAAAGCAGTGAAGCGATCAGCAGATCATACGATTGGCGCTCTTTTTCGCCAGCAATACTACCGGCCGTAAGCGCAGGTGTAATAATACATACCTCAACCAGGGCAACCGCACCAATCAGAAAGAACATGCTCTTGCCAATAGTTCGCCCACTATTCAGATCTGTAGCTGAAATGTCGGCGATGGCAGTATAGAACAGCAGCGCCACCCCGCTCAGAATAAGCAGGTAGACGGTGAGCAGCACAAAGGCTCGCGCGCCGCGCATACGGCTGCGTAGTTCTTTCACCAACACAGGATTAAATTCCGCCATTCGCATGCCTTCTAAAGCTAGGTCGGGTGCACAATCCAGATTCGGGGTAGAGATTTTGTTGCAATTATACCAAACACCGCCATATATACGTGATTGGGTTTTTGTTATAATACCAATAACTCATCACCTTATGGAAGCAATACGAATCGCCTGCGCGTAGGAAGTTAACTCTTGCGCGGTAAGGCTGGCGCGGTGCTGGTACAAACATTGCTGATCTACAGAATATCGACGATGCAGAGCGGCCCGTGTAAAGGCACCGCGCACGAAACCATTTTAGCAGTACAATAGGTCTCAGAACTGTCGATACGCTGGGCGTTCGCATTGCAGCGCACCCAGCAGTGGCTGCACGCATCGTTGCCGCCAGGCTATGGCAGCATCGGCACACTGGCTGTGTACCCTGAACCCAGGCACGGCCGATTGCGGCGTTGCTGTAAGCGAGGAACAATGTGGATTTCGGAGTAGTTACTATTATTGCGCAACTCGTATTTCTCGAGTGTATTTTATCGATCGATAACGCCGCAGTGATTGGCGCAATGGTCACCCGGCTGCCAAACGATCGACCCACCCCCTGGCCGTCGTTTCTCGGATCAATGCTGCACTGGCTCGATCCCATCCTCGGCTCACAGCGCGAATCGGCGCTCAAAGTAGGCTTATTCGGAGCATATGCTGGCCGTATTCTCATGCTCGCATTGGCGAGCATTATCATTCGTAACCCATGGATGCAGATTCTTGGCGGGCTTTATCTCATTTACCTCGCTGTCAGGCATTTTGTCGAACGTTTCCAGCATCATCAGCAGCGGCGCGCGAACCCCGAGCAACCGCCAGCGGCGCGGCCACAACGGGGCTTTTGGGGCGTGGTACTTACCATCGAGCTAGCCGATCTTGCCTTCAGCCTTGATAATGTTGTGGCTGCTGTATCGCTTTCCGAGCGGTTGTGGGTGGTTGTTTTGGGGGTAGCGATTGGTATTCTGGTTATCCGCTTCGCCGCAACCCTCTTCACGCGCCTGATTTCGTGGGAGCCAGCCCTTGAGCATGCTGCTTACCTACTCCTGGTGGCGATCGGTGGTGAGCTGCTGCTTGAGCATTGGGCTGGAATCGAGCTGAACGATCTGACGAAATTCGCTATCTCGCTAGCCATCCTGGCACTGACGGTGGTTGTGGCGCGCGTATATGCGTGGACGAATGCGACGCACACGCCCAAAGTCGAAAGCGATTTAGGCTAGCTTCTGCTTAAGTAGCCCAACTTCGCATTGGCAGGTATGACTTTAATACTCTTATGACTTACGCAGTTGCGTCATCGTGCTTACCAACGCTGTGCGTTTCGCCTGCGGCAGCATGGTAGAACCGATTATTGTTGTATGCGATTGTTCCGCGCGACGCACGGAACAATCGCATACAAAGAAAACATCAAGTACCGCTCTGCCGAAGGCTTAGCACACCAATGCACATTCTTGCGTTTCTACGGCTATTTGGGAATGCGAGGTTCTGCATTAGGAAGTGGTGGAGCGAAGGGGACTCGAACCCCTGACCCTCTGCTTGGAAAGCGGCTTAAGCCCTCCAACACATACCGACCGATAGCGCCATTTGGCATCAGAATGCCAAGCAAGACAAACGTTCTGCGACTGTCAACGACAGTAAACGCCCCGAGATTTCCTTCAACACTTCCCCAGCGCTGGCCGCACGTAGGTATAGTGTGAGCAGACGGCACAATCGCTAATTCCCATGTGCGCGCTGTAGCGGCCTCGGGCATAAAAGGCCGCGGCTTCACCGCTGAATTCTCAATCGGGTTGCTGACAATTACGAGCGTAACAAGTGCGGGGCGTAGAGCTATCGCCGATTCGTCTTCGCTCTACGCCCGCCCCCCTACCAGGCATCGCCGAAATGATTCGGCGCCGAATCCATGGGAAATGGGTGTACGAATTTTCGCCACTAGACCGTTTAGTTATAAAGTAGCCCTTGCTGTTCCGTGTAAAGCCCGGCATGCCTATAAATATCGTCCGACGAATGGCATCATAAATTGTCGAGCGGCTGGCAGGAGTAATACACTGACGCTGACCCGTTTAATTGTGTTAGGACGTATGCAGTTGACGGATTGCGCCTGCGGCAGCACGGTACGCTTCATGTTCGGTGGGTGCGGTTGTTCGGCGCGGCGCGGAACAACCGCACCCACAACGATCGGCAAGGGCTATGCTGCCGCAGGCGCAACGCCACCAGTACGCTGCCGAACAACGCACCTGCGTAACTCCTATGTATATCTGCCCACACCCGCCCTGAGTATATATTCAAGGTTAGCGAATGAGCGAGGCACCCAACCCACAGGAATTACGCAACCGTGTTCACCAGGCGCTTGCGGCAATGCTAGCCGACGACCGGGTGCGCCAGGCGCTTGAAGCAATGCTGCCGCTACTCGACGCGCAAGCCGCAGGGCCTGTTATCACCGGGCCGGTTGCCAGCGCGCGCGACACAAACATTGCAACGAACCAGACGAATAACACTATCACGGTGGTGGTTCCGCCAACCAGCGCCCCGATCGACCCCAAGGCGGCACGGTTGGCCTGGCTGGAACGACTGAGCGTTTTTTATGGCACGCCACCCGATGCCCCGGAGCTGGATATGCGCTTGGTCACTCCGCGCTTGCTGGAAGACTTGCGCTTGCGACTGGTGCGCGGTCTGATAGAATGGCCCGCCGATTCGCCACCAGCGACGATTGACGATATTGTAGCGCGCAGCCGCGTGGCTTTGCTGCTGTGGCCGCTAATCACCGCGCCCCTCACCGGGAATCCGCGCTATGTCCTGCCCATCCGTTGGGTCGAAGCGTTCGCAGCGGTCGCAGCAGGGCCACTCGTAAGCCTTGTTAGCGAACACCAGAAACTTTGGTTTCAGCATCCCAAAGAAGCACTGCTCGAGCATTTGCTCACCGCATTGGCACAGCCGCAATACCGTCAAGGAATTCAGAACCTGCTTGTCTATGTGCGTGATCTTGCGCGCGACGAGCAAACAGGTGCGGTTATCCAGCTCGCCCAACAGATTCCCGACCACCTGCTGCCGCCCGCCGCTGCCGCACAAGCAACCCCGCTGCGGCTGCTGGCGCTTGGCCTGGGTAGCGCCTTGGCCGGCGCAGGCGCGCTGGCCGCACTAGAAGCAGCCAGTGGCCACGCTGATTTGCTGCTCCAACTCGTGCGGCAGCTCGTGCAGCAGCTCCAGCCGGCCAGCGCGCCTGCAACCGAGCGCCCAGTCGAGACCGCGTCAGCGCACCCGCCGCGGGTTGCGCCAAATATTGTACGCACGCCGTCTGGTACTCTCAGTATGCCGCTAAGCGCTACACAATGGCGCGACGAGCTGGCGCGGCGCGACGAGGTGTTTGGCGAACACGGCCTGCGCCAGTCGCTGGTGCCGTACTGGTGCTATGTGCGCAAAGATACATACACAATTGGCGGGTGGGAAAAAGGCGACCCAGCTGCTCGCATTGCGCTGCCAAAGTTCTGGATCGCGCGCGTGCCGATTACTGTGGCGCAGTATTATGTGTTTATGAATGCAGGTGGCTACGCCACGCGGCGCTGGTGGACGCCGCACGGCTGGGAGTGGAAGCGTGCGCAGAAACGCGAGCATCCATGGCGGTGGGGCGATACGAGTTTTAACCGCGCCACCCAGCCGCTGCTCAGCGTAACCTGGTACGAAGCAAGCGCCTATTGCGCCTGGCTCAATCAGCTGTTGACTGGTGTATTACCCGCTGGCTACCGCGTGAGTCTGCCAAGCGAAGCCGAATGGGAGGCTGCCGCTGCTTATGGCGCTGATATGCGGCGCCGAACGTATCCCTGGGGCGAGACCGCGCCGACAGCACAGCGTGCGATTTACGATCGAAAATGGGAAAAAGGGCCGCCCGATATTGCGACCTGCCCTACTGGCGCTGCCGCCTGCGGCGCGCTTGACATGGTGGGGACTGTATGGGAATTGGCATGTAGCACGTATAGTGATTACCCAAGTCGCAGCGGAACTATCGCCAAAGACTTTACACCTGGTAAGTACGATGTTGCAGATCGTGGTGGGGGTTATTGGAATAATAGCATAAATGTTCGCTGTGGGGCGCGCGGCAGGGACAACCCGGACGGCAGGATCGGCGACGACGGATTTCGGATTGTGGTGGCCGCTCGCTCGCACTAATGTGCTGTTTTCTAGCTTCTGAATGCTTTTTTCTGCGTTCCTGAATTCTTCCTGCTTTGCAGAAGTGTCAAGGTTTTTGTTATAGCAGGCGGTGCGCGAGGTAGCCTGGAGGGGTCTGGGGAGGCTACGCCTCCCCAGCCGCGCGCAGCGCGAATCGCATTTTTTTGCAAATAGTAGGGATGTATGACCGATAATCGCCAACAGCAAATAGTCCAGCTAACCGCCGAGATTGCCGCCCTTCAGCAGGCAATTGCTGCGCTGGCTGCGCTGCCGAGCGAGCAGGCGCGTTTGCGGAAGCAGCTTGCCGAGAAGCAGCGCCAGCTCGCCGCGCTCGAGGCTGCTAGCACACCTGCTACGCCTGCGCCAACAATCCAATCGCCCAGCGCCGCGCGCGATGTGAACATTGCCACCAACCAGACGATCAATAACTACGGTGGCGCCGACTCAGCCGAGCGCGCGGCGCTACTGCGCGAGTACCTGCTGGGGCTGGTTGGTGCGTGCAACCGCCTGTCGCTCGCCGACGCCGACAGCAGCGACCCGACGCGTGCAGCGGTTGAGCTGGCAGCAGTGTATACGCGGCTGGAAGTCACGAGTACTGTGCCACTCAGCAAGGAAGAGCAGGAAAAGCGCCCTGGCAGGCAACACCGCCAACTGACCGCGCTGGAGGCGCTGGCGCAGCACAACGTTCTGGTATTGCTTGGCGAGCCGGGCGGCGGCAAGAGTACCTTCGTCAACTTCGTCGGCTTGTGCCTGGCGCAGGCGCGGGTGGGCCAGGCGGGCTGGCTCGCGCAGCTTGGCAGCGAATGGCCGCACGGCGCACTGCTGCCCATCCGCATCGTGCTGCGCGAGTTTGCGGCCTGGCTAGCCCAGCAACCGCAATTGCGCGACCGCAACAGCCCGGCGCCCTGGCACACATGGCTGGCAGAGCAATACGGCGCGACCGTTGCCAATGCGCTGCGCGCCGAGATCGCCGACGGCCGCGCCGTGCTGCTGCTCGATGGGCTCGACGAAGTGCCGTCAGGCGCGGAGGGTCAGCCGCTGGCGCAGGTGATGCGCCTTATCCCACTGCTGGCGAAAACGGCCGCTTCCAGCCGAATACTCCTGACCTGCCGCGTGCTCGATTACCAGCAGCCCAGGCGGCAGCTAGCCAGCTGGCACACCGAAACGCTCATCCCGTTCTCCGACGAGCTGCGCCACGAATTTATTGGCCGCTGGTACGCCGTGCTGGCGCGGCTCGACCGGCCACTGAATGGCGATGCCGACGAGCTGTGTGAGCGATTGCGCGCCGAGGTTCGCCAGCGGCCCGAGCTGCGCCGCCTGGCTGGCAACCCACTGCTGCTGACCATGATGACGCTGCTGAATGCCTACGAGGGCCGCCTGCCCGAAGAGCGCGTGCGACTGTATGAGAAGTGTATCGAGTTTCTGCTGCTGCGCTGGCGCGCCGAGCGTGGCGAAACACCGTTGCGCGAGCGGCTCGACCTGCCGCAGTGGAGCGATAGCGACCTGGCGCGCTTGCTCGACCGATTGGGCTTTGCCGCGCACAGCCGTGGCGTGAGCGGCGACGGCGAAACTGGCACCGACCTGCCCGAGACGGTGCTGATTGACACCGCGCGGGCGTTTTTCGCCGCCTACGACCCGACGCGCGCCTACGCCCGTGCCGAGGCGTTCTGCCACTACATCAGCCAGTTCAGCAATGGCGTGTTGCAAAAATTCGGCCCCGACACCTACCGCTTTCCGCACCGCACCTTTCAGGAATACCTGGCAGCGCGCCGATTGGTGAGCGACGACGGCTGGCCAGACGCCGAGCCCGAGTTTGTTGACCGGGCGCTGGCGCGCGCTGCCGAGGGGCCGCAGTGGCGCGAGGCGCTGCTACTGGCCGCGAGCCGGCAAGTGGTGCTAAACGGCCAGATCCGCCCGGTGGCGAACCTGGCCGACGCGCTCTTGGCCGAGCATCCCGAGCGCACGCCAGCATGGGCGCACAACGCCGCGCTGGCCGGCGAAGTGCTGGCCGAGGCCGGGCGCGAGCGGTTGACACGCCTTGGTGCAAGCGGCATACGCTTGTGGCAAACGACCGTGACAGCGCTGGTAACAGTCATGGAACATCTGGATGCCAACGGTCAGTCAATCGTCCCCGTTGCCGAACGCATCCGCGCCGGCCGCGTATTGGCCGAATTGGGCGATCCGCGCTTCCCAATAACGATTGACCACTGGCGCGCCGAGCCGTTTCCCACAACATTCGGCAACCCGCCCGGCTACTGGTGCTCTGTTCCAGCCGGAACGTATACGATTGGCGGATGGAAGAAGGGCGAGCAATCTGCCAATATCGATCTGCCGCAGTTCTGGATCGCGCGCTTTCCAGTTACGGTGGCGCAGCTAGCGCTGTTTGTTGCCGAAGGGTATGGTGCAAATGCGGTGCGCTGGTGGACACCGAACGGATGGCGATGGAAAAAAATGCAAGACATACGTCAACCCGTAGCCTGGAATATGAGCCGGTATCACATACTGAATCAGCCAATGATTGCGCTAAGCTGGTACGAGGCCGCAGCATTCTGCGCCTGGCTCCATGAGCAATTGGCTGAAATACTGCCAGCAGGCTACAAGCTGCGCTTACCAACCGAAGCCGAGTGGGAAGTTGCCGCCAGCTTCGCACCGGGCGCGCCGCGCCGCATGTACCCGTGGAGCGATGACGAGCCAAGCACAGAGCTAGCGATCTTCGATGAGAGCAGCGACAAGCGCCCGGCACCAGTGGGTACATGCCCGGCGGGCGCAGCCGCCTGTGGCGCGCTCGACATAGCCGGGAATACGTGGGAATGGTGCGCAAGCAGTTATGGCGCGTACCCAAAACAGAGCATGACCAGGCAAAAAGACTTTACAAGAAATGCTTGGGATGTGCCACTGCGCGGCGGTTCGCACCTTGGTAATAGCACAAATGTTCGCTGTGGGGCGCGCGGCAGGAACCTCCCGGGCGACTGGATCGACGGCAGCGGATTTCGGATTGTGGTGGCCGCTCGCTCGCACTAATGTGCTGTTTTCTGGCTTCTGAATGCTGTTTTCTGCATTCCTGAATTCTTCCTGCTTTGTAGAAGTGTCAAGGTTTTTGTTATAGCAGGCGGTGCGCGAGGTGCGTGGAGGGGTCTGGGGAGGCTACGCCTCCCCAGACGCGCGCAGCGCGAATCGGCGAAACTATTGTATATAGAAGCCCGGTCTCGCTTCAATTTGCTTCTGTACACCTTTGCAGGAATGCATACCGGCCGTGAATGATATAGCGCGGAGGAGGCGTTGCCAATGTCAGAAAATCAACGTATTGCTCGGCTTCAAACCGAGATCGCGGGCCTCAAAAAAGCAATTGCTCTATTAGCAACGATGCCTGATGCGCGCTTCCCCCTGGAGGAAGAGCTTGCGACGAAGGAACGCGAGCTGGCCGCGCTCACCGACGCGGCTGGATCGGCGGGAAGGACGCACAGCCAGCAGATTGGCGAGCACGCCCAGGTCGGCACAGCGATTGCGGGCGATGTGCATGGCGATGTGAGCAGCGTGCAGCAATCGGGTGGGGTGAACTTTGGCAGCGGCAACACCATCGAGCAGATCGGCGATATCGTGGCTGGGGATAAAACGGTGAACGAAGGGCCAAAAGTATATGGCAATATCACCAGCGGGCGTGATGTGAATATAGCAACGAACCAGACGATCAATAACGCCGTTGACAACACGGGTGCGCAGGGCGTGTTTCATGCGCCAGTCACGATCAACTATGGCAGCTCTCAGCCAGCCGCCAGCGTCCGCGAACTGACCGTCGACGAGCAGATCGCCCAGCAGCAGCAGCGCCTCATGGCGCTGCGCGGGCAGCTCGCCGATCTGCTCCTGCAAGAAGCAAAATTTGGCTCGGCTTATGCGCCATCGTATGTTACGAGTGGAATGCGCGAGGCGCGCGCCAATATCCAGCGCACCAAGCAGACGCTGCGCGACCTTGGGGCGACAGTGAATGATCATCCAGACGACACGAGTAGGTAAGCTAATCGCATACGAGCTTCAGGAATACATCTATGAACGACCAGGCAGAACGCCGTGTTCAACTCCAGTCCGAGATCAAGCAGCTGCGCGCCGCAATCGCCTCCCTCTCGATGTTGCCTGACGCGCGCCGCCCACTGGAAGCGCAGCTTACCGAAAAGGAAAGACAACTCGCGGCGCTTGAAGCATCCGCGAGCAAGTCGCTGGCTGCGCCAACAATCAACTCGCCCAGCGCCCTGCGCGATGTGAATATCGCCACCCAGCAGGTCATCAACAACTTTTTCGATGACGCGCCGGGCGAGCGCGGCATCGATCTGCTCAACGATTACCTCGATACCCTCGCCGACGACTGCGACCAGCTGCGCCTGACCCGCCTGCGCGAGCGCCGCCAGAGCGGGGCCGAGCGCCGCACCGCGCCAGCGCTGCGCTTGCAGGCGGTGTATACCAGCCTGACCACCAATGGCGAAAATGTTCAAGCTGGCAAGCGCCATGTACGCCCGCTCGGTCGGATTCGCCAGATCGTAGCGCGCCTCCACCGACACCAGCCATTCGCCGAACGTTGCTCGCCCGAATATGCTCGTGGTGTCCATATTGGTGGGCAAGAGCAAGATGCAATCGATTACACTTGCGCACCTGACGCATTCGGACGGATTGAAGTCGATACCCTGTTTCATGATCGCTTGCCGGACGATATGACACTATCGTTCAATCTTACGCGCCCCGAGCTGGCAATCGAGGCGATTCATGCTGAGCGCCGACTGGTGCTGCTGGGCGAACCCGGCTACGGCAAGAGCACGGTACTGCGCTATTTGGCGCTGCTGCTGGCGCGCCGCATCCGTGGTGCCACGGTCGATCTGTTTGGCTGGCCGCCCGACGAGCTTCCCATACCCATCTTGTGCCCGCTTGGCAGCGTTGCCGCTGCGCTCGACGCACACGGCGGCGACGCCGACAAGGCGCTCTGGCAGGCGCTTGGCGATGTCCTCGACGGCCCGCAGGGCATCAGCGCGGGCCTGAGCGATTTCCTCAAGCCGACACTGCGGCGCGGCGGCGTGTTGCTGCTGCTCGACGGCCTCGACGAGCTGCCCACTGGCGCAAACAACGACGGCCCGCGCCGCCGGGTGGCTGCGGCGGTGCAGCGCCTGGCGGGGCGCACACGCGCCCGCATTGTCGTTACCAGCCGGGTACTGCCCTACCGCGCCGCGCCAGATTGGCAGTTTCCCGCCGAGGAAAGCTGGGCTGAGCGCACAATCCAGCCGCTAGCCTTTGGGCAGGTGCGCACCTTTGTGCACGGCTGGTATGCCGCGCTGGCACCCAGCGACCCCGACCTCACCGCCGAGCGCGCCGAAACGCGCGCCGAAGCGCTTATCGGCGAACTGGCGGCCAACCAGCGCATGCGCCCGCTGGTACAATCGCCATTGCTACTCACTATGCTGGCGCTGCTGCACTACAACAGCGACGGCGAAATCCCGCGCGACCGCGCCCGGCTGTACCACGAGTGCGTCCAGCTCCTGCTTGAACGCTGGGAACCTGTACGCACGCCTGGCCTGCACGGCCGCACGTCGCGCTTGCAGCAGCTGCTGGCGCGCCTGCCAGGGCTGGAAACCGATAAGCTGCGCGACCTGCTGCATGCCCTGGCATTCGAAGCCCACGACGCGCCGCCCGGCGACGACGGGCGCGGCCAGATCGACCGCTACCGCCTGACTGGTCGGCTGATTGAGTTTTTCAAGCGCCTGGGCAGCAGCGAGCCGTCGGCGCACGCCGATACCTTCCTGGAGGTAGTGCGCGAAGAAGCTGGTCTGCTGGTCGCGCGCGACGACGAGACGGCGTTTGTCTTCCCCCACCTGACCTTTCAGGAATATTTAGCAGCCTGCTGGCTGGCCGAGCAGCCCGATATGATCGAGCAGGCATATAAACGCTGGCAGAGCGACGACCGCGAGCGCTGGCGCCAGGTGCTACTCTTGCTGGCCGGGCGGCTGCGCCAGAAGGGCCAGAAAGATATTGAGCGCGACGGCGTGCCCTGGCTCGACATGCTGAGTAGCGCCACTGCGCGCGGCCAGGCCAAGGATGCGACCCAGCGCCGCCGCGACGCCGTGCTGGCCGCATTCAGCTATGCCGAAATGGGCGAGCGCGCCGCGCTTGCCACCAGCATGCGCGACCTGGTGACGCAGGTTGAAACGCCGCTGCGCCAGGCAATTGTTCACCTGCTCGAAGCAGCTGACCCGGCAATCGGCGCAGAAGACCGTATTGCAGCGGCGCGCATTCTGGCGCGGCTTGGCGATCCGCGCTGCCCAGTGGAATTAGCTCAATGGCGCAACGAACCATTCCCGGCCGATTTTGGTGGAACCGGCTACTGGCGCGCGCTGCCAGCTGGCACGTACACGATTGGTGGGTGGGAAAAGGGTAAAAAACGGGTGAAGCTGAAGCTGCCGTCATTCTGGATCGCGCGCTACCCAATTACGGTGGCGCAATATGCGCAGTTTGTCGATGCTGGCGGGTACGGAGCAAAGGCCGAGCGCTGGTGGACGAAGCAGGGCTGGCAGTGGAAACGAAGGGGTTCAGAAACAGTTGAGCCTCATCGGTGGGGCGAGTTATCGTATCATCGGGAGAATCAGCCGATGCGCGCGCTAAGCTGGTATGAGGCAACCGCCTTCTGCGCCTGGCTGAACGAGCAGCTAGCGAATAGCCTGCCCTCTGGCTACGAGCTGCGCCTGCCAAGCGAGGCTGAATGGGAGGCCGCGGCTAGCTTTGCGCCGGGTAAAATGCGCCGCGATTACCCTTGGGGCGCTAATGAGCCCACGCCCGAGCGAGCGATTTATGATGCAAGCGGACTGAGTATGCCCGCCCCGGTTGGCTGCTGCCCGGCTGGCGCAGCCGCCTGTGGCGCGCTCGATATGGCAGGCAATGTGTGGGAATGGTGCGCAAGCGACTGGAAATCTTATCCACAAGGCAGCGCCAAAGAGCAGAAAGATCTTACAGCAGGTGATTGGGTGGTGCTACGCGGTGGTTCGTACCATCAGAATAGAACATCTGTTCGCTGTGGGGCGCGCAACGGGTACTACCCGAGCGACAGGAACTACGGCCACGGATTTCGGATTGTGGTGGCCGCTCGCGATCCATAGCCGATTTGCGATATGTCATATATGTGTCCCTTTGAGCGACAATTGATTGGGCGATTTGTGGCCAGCGGCGTAAAATACAGCCAAAGCTATACGTACTCACTTATCAGATATGGGCTATCGGACATAGACGGTGAGGCATCAATGAGCGACGATCCAGAAACACTCCAGCGTCAGATTGCCGAGCTGCAGCGCCAGTTGGCTGCGCTTCAGGCCAGCACAGGGCCGAGCGTCGCTGGGCCAGTCAGCGCCGAGCACGATGTCAATATCGCAACCAACCAGTGGATCACCGTGCTTGGCTCGCTGATCTACCAGGCGCCGCCCGATGCCCGCCAGCGCGAGCAGTTGGGGCGCTACCTGCAGCGCCTGGCCGCCAAGTGGCAGCTCCTGCAGCTGCGCGGCCTCGACGAGCAGCTCGACAAGGGCCGCGGCATGGCCTTGTCGCATGTGTTTATAACTATGGCGATATTCTCTACGACTGGCATGGCATTTGGTGATACGGAAGCTGTACAAGATTATTTCCAAGATAATGATGTTTCCAATTCACTAAACACTGCTAATGATCCTGATTGGGCACTACCTTCCTCGGCAGTGATTAAAATAGAACGGCGTAATGCCGAGTCTCCAGGAGAAAACGGTTTTGACGTGTTCATTCTTTACAGATCTCTCCTTGCAAGTGAAACGGTCAACAAAAACCCTTACCTCATCCTTCTCGGCGACCCAGGTAGTGGCAAATCGACGTTTATGCGTCATCTGGCCTGGGCGCTGGCGCGCCATAGCCTCGACCAGCCCGAGCAAGCACCCACACTGTTTGGCTGGCCAACCGAGGAGCGTGTGCTGCCGCTGCTGCTGCCCTTACGCAAGCTCTCCGGCAAGATCGCGACGGATGGCGCACGCCCAGCCGTTGTTTCAGCCGCGCTGAGCGCCGAGCTGGCGAGCGAATACGACGTGCGCGACGCCGCCACGCTCGTCGAGCAGGCGCTGAATAGCCAGGCCACGCTATTGCTGCTTGATGGTCTCGACGAAGTGCCGCTGGTAGCCACCACACAAAGCGCTAGTCGCGCTGCCACCGTGCAGGCGGTACGCGCATTTGCTCAGCTTTATCCCGAAGTTCGCATCGTGCTGACATGCCGCACTCGCGCCTTCGACGAGTCGCTACGCGCTGAGCTGGGCTGGAACTGGCATGCCGAAACGCTAGCGCCGTTCACACTTGGCCAGGTGCGCCATTTCGCGGCGGCCTGGTACGCCGAGCTAGCTCACTGTGGTCAGCTCGACCAGGCGCAATCCACCCAACTGGAGCAGCGCCTGGTCGAAACGATTGTCGCCAGCCCCAAACTGCAGGACATGGCTGGGACGCCACTGCTGCTGACGATGATGGCGCTTATTCTGTATAACAAGGGCGAGCTGCCGCGCGACCGGCCAGAGCTGTATAAACGGCTCAACGAATTATTGCTTGGGCAGTGGGATAAGGTGCGTGAAGGGCAAAGCTTGGCCGAGGCGATCGGCATGCCCGACTGGACCAGCGAGCGCATCATGCCGCTGCTCGACCGCCTCTCGTACGAAGCGCACGCCGATGTGACATCGACGGATGGCCGCGGGCGTCTCGATCGCGGCAAGCTGTTTCTGGCTCTGCGCGATTTCTTCAAGCAGGCAAAAGCCGAACATCCTGGTGACGCCGCCGACCGTTGCCTGGACTATATCGAGCATCGCAGTGGCCTGCTGGCGCCCGACGGCCCCGACAGCTATGTCTTTGTGCATCTGACACTACAGGAGCACTGTGCTGGCCGCCACCTGGCATTGAGTCGCAATGCTGCCGAGCGCATCATGGAGCACCGCGCCGACGATCGCTGGCGCGAACCGATTTTGCTTGGGCTGGGTGCGGTGCAGCCAAGCAATCCCTGGCTGATTGAAAGCGTGCTGCGCCGGCTGATTGGCGGCACAGGGAAAGAAGCAGCCCGCTGGCAGCGCGACCTGATCTTTGCCACCGAAATTGGGCAAGACCGTGATTGGAAGGTACTAGCCGAGCAGGGTGTCGACGTACCTGGCCTACAGGCTGACCTGCGCGCTGGCCTGGTTGCGTTGCTGAACGATGACTCCCAGCCGCTGCCCGTGGCCGAGCGTGTGCGCGCCGGTTTTCTGCTCGGCAACCTGGGCGACCCGCGCTTCCCGATCACGCTCGAAGACTGGCGGCGCGAGCTGGCCAAAGTTCGGGCCGGCAACACCAGCGGCTACTTCTGCCGGGTTGAAGCGGGTACATACATTATTGGCAGTGCCGATGGCGATCCGGATGCACGCGACGAAGAAAAGCCACAGCACACCGTGACATTCGACGCACCGTTCTGGATTGCGCGCTACCCAATGACGAATGTGCAATGGCAAGAATGGGTTATGCAAACCAATGGCAAGGCTTCATATTATGCCAGCGATACTGATCTGAACCATCCGAACCAGCCCGTAGTCGGTATCGATTGGGACATGGGCAATACATTCTGCGCTTGGCTAAGTCAGGGCACGCGTGAAGAGGTGCACCTGCCAACTGAGCAGGAATGGGAGGCAGCCGCGCGGGGCATGTATGCACGGCGCTATTCGTGGGGCGACGAGTGGCAGGATGATCGCGCTGCAACGGAGGAAGATCGGGATAGGCGCGGCTGGCAGTGGAGCGTTCCAGTCGGCTGCTACCCGGCGGGTGCAGCGCCCTGTGGCGCGCTCGACATGGCCGGCAATGTGTGGGAGTGGACTACAACTACCTGGCGATCATATCCTGGGGCAAAAGAACCCTTTACAGATGAAGAGCGGGTTGTACTGCGAGGCGGCGATTACATCAATATAAGAACAAATGTTCGCTGTGGGGCGCGCGGCTGGGACTCCCCGCACTACTGGATCCTCAACTACGGATTTCGGATTGTGGTGGCCGCTCGCTCGCACTAATGTGCTGTTTTCTGGCTTCTGAATCCTGTTTTCTGCATTCCTGAATTCTTGCTGCTTTGTATACGTGTCAAGGCTTTTGAAACGCGAGCAGTGTGAGCTGCGTTGTGGAGGGGTCTGGGGAGGCTGCGCCTCCCCAGAATCAATTTTTTGAAATTAGGACGTTCGCTTCCTTGTGTAT
>JAFEAS010000217.1 GCA_018266315.1 Chloroflexi bacterium SZAS-1
ATGGAAAAGTGTTAGCTAGTCAGGCCAGTAGCTATAGTTATAGGCAATCTCGGGCGTACCTGTACGCGCCACACGCCCGATCAGCCCTTCGCTATGGCGCTGGCGGCGGCCCACGCTATCCTCCGGGAAGCCATCGGTGACAACCAGCTCAACTTCTTCGATATGCGAGTGATTGAGAAACAGCCCACTAACCGTACCGCCCGCAAGCCCAACTGCCAGGTGCGCAATCGTTTGATACAGGCGGGCTGTATCTTTTTCGGCCCGCAGCTGGCGCGCGGCACTGTCGAGCTCGGCAAACTGCAAGCGCTGGCGGTCACTCTCGGCATACAGCCGCATACGATCAATCAGCACGGCGGTTTGCTCGGCAATGGCAACGGCAAGGTTCTGCTTATCCGGGCTGAAGGGCGCCAGCTCCCAGTGGCGCAATTCGCCAAGGTCGAGCAAGCCAACAACCCGATCGCGCGCGCGCAGCGGGATGACGAGCAGCGATTGAAGCTCGTAGCGCAAATGCAGCTGGCTCGACCATGCTTCAAGGATGGCCCGGCTGCGTGGCGTTCGCAACCGTAAGACGCGCGGTTGCTCACCAGCCAAAAACTGGTCGAGCATGGGCCAGCGGTCGACCGGGGTGCGGGTGCCTAAGCCAGGTGTCCATTCGAGCGGGCCAATACCTGGCAGCGGATACACCGCCGCCGTTTCAAGGTAGTGGTTATCTTCATCGAGCAGGAAGATTCGGCAGAAGCTGCTTTGCAGCAGGTTCGCCAACATTTCAGCCAGCTTTGCCAAGCCCTCAGTGAAGTTGTCGGCCTGGGCAACAATTGTGCTCGCCCGTAGCAGCACATCCAGGCGGCGTTCGGTTTCGCGCGCGGCCCGCAGATCTTCAAAATAGCCCACGCTGCCAATGCGCTGGCCCTGAGCATCGTATACCCAGGTTGCCGCTAGCCGAATAGGAATACGATCGCCGTATTTGCCGCGAATAACCGTTTCGTGGGCGGCCAAGCGGCCATCGGGCGAGGCGCGCAGCTTTTCGCCAATCGTAAAGGGTTCCTTGGCATCTTCGTACAATGGGTCAACCAATGTTCCAAGAATTTCATCGCTGCTGTATTGCAACATCTGCTCGGCTTGCTGGTTGAATTGGGTCACACGCCGCGCGCGATCAATCGCAATCACGCCATTCGGTAGGCTGGCAACCAGCCGATCGAGGTAATCGCTCTTCGCACGTAGCTCGGTGAGCAGGCGTACCTGTTCAATTGCCACAACTGCGGTATTAGCGAACAGGCGTAGTATCCATTCATCTTCCTGGTTGAAACCAAGCAGCGGACTCGACAGGCCATCGCGGTCGCGCTTATTATCGACGCGCAGCATGCCAATCAGCTCTTCGTGCGCATTGCTATGCCGATAAAGCGGAATCGCCAGCAGCGAATAGCAATCGGAAGGTGTGTGGGTTGGGTCGCCGCGCCGGGCCGGGTGGTTGCGCAGCTCATCGCCATGGGCTTTATAGAGCACGCCCTGCTTAGCGATCCAGGCCGTCACGCCGCATTCTGGCTCATCGCTGATCACAAACTCACGGCCTTTGGCAAAGCCACCGGCGCGATGGCCGTAGCTCGCTTCTAGCACTAACACACCCGGTTGGCGTGTGAGGAACACACCGCCACTTTCGGCACCGAGGATGGTGCTGGCATACTCAGCAATCAGCACCAGCAGATCATCAAGCGCTAACTGCCCCAGGCTGCGCATCAGCACGCTACTCGCCTGGGCCAGCTGCTCAAGCCGCTTTCGTTTACTGATTTCGCCTGCGCTCAGGTTCAAGTTAATCAGGGCAATCGCTGCATGATCAGCTAGCAGCTGAAGCATCTCGGCATCGGCCAGGGTGAAGCGGCGGCCATGCGTATCGTCGACATACAGCACGCCAATCACCTGTTCATCCCACCGCAGCGGGACTTCGATCACTGCCCCGAATTGGCGCGGCGCGGTATAGATGCTGGCGCGTTCGGGGGCATTATTGTAATCCTCCGTGATCATAAACGGCGCGCCGCTCAACAGCAGCCGACCAGCCATGCCCTCGCCGAGCTTCAGCGTATGCCCGACCAGCGCTTCGGGCCGATTCATATCGGCTACCAATTCAAGCGTGCCGCGCTCGGGACGATATTCGTAGATGCCGCCGCTCTGGGCGCGCAATAGCGCCACCGCATGTTGAACAATCGTTTCGAGCAAACGGCGGCGCCGGTGCTGCGAGGTTATTGCGAGGGTGGTCTGGCGCAAATTATCAAGCTGTTCGGCGCGGCGGGTAGCCTGGGCCAGCAAATTCGCATGCTCAACCGCTGCCGCAAGTTGCGCCGCTAACGTGACACAAAGCGCTATCTCATCTGCACTAAAGCTATAGCGCCGCTCAATTGTGTCGAGGCTAAACGAACCGAGCAGCCGATCGCGGAACAGCACCGGGATGATCAATATCGAGCGAATACGAAACTGCGCAAAAATCGGGTGAAGTGCGCCTAGTTCGCTCGGCTGCGCCGCGTCATTCCATACAATCGGCTCGCGCACCGCTATCAAGCGCTCTTCAAGCGCAACACCGCGCAGCGGAATTGGTAGCTCGCGCGTACCCAGCGCGGGGTATTCGGCAACCACGCGGCCCTGCACCATATCCGCATCAAATAACACCATGCCACTATGGTCGATACCAAATAGCTCGACAACTGCGCGGCAGGTATACTGCAAAATTTCATTGAGATCATGCAGCGAGCTAATCGTCAGCACAATGCGCTGAATCGCTTCGAGGCGCTGGGGAGGTGAGGAAGGAATGAGTGCATCATTCGCAAGCACGCGCTGCCGATCGAATGCATGCCCGATTGCAAAGGCCAGCTCTGTCGCAGAAGGGCACGCACCCAATGCCAGGTACGCACCTGCGCGTAACGCAGCCTGGCGCGCCGCAGCGTCGGCGGTGTCGGCAACAAGCCATTGCAGCGCAGGGCTGTGCTGCTGCCCACGGGCAAGCAACACCAGGCGCTCGTCAGAGTTCATTCCCGCCAGTACAAAAATATCCTGGCAGGGCGTGGCAGCAAGCGAATTCAGTGCGGAGGCGTAATCGGGCGCACTAGTTAGCCGGTAATTCGCAGTATCAAGCTGTGCTGCGAGCGCTGCCAGCGTTTCGGCTGGCAAGCCCACCACCAACACGTGGCATTGCGGATCGCCCATACGACATGCTCCTTCCCTGAAGCAAGCGGCGGGACGAAGAAACAGCAATGCCGCAGCGCTCCATACTCATCGGGCGAACTCAGTCGCCCGAATCATTCTAGCATGGTGGCGTACGGCAATCTCCTGCTTAGGTCGCAATTATCTCGCAAAATGCTTGAAGAAACCTAGCTGTCGCCTACGACTGGCACTTCATCATCCGTATCTTCGTGCTCATCGTACCAGCGCGAAAGCCCGCCAACCATCATTTGCACCAGCAAGGGCGTGTTGGCATCGCTCATCACGGTAACATACGCATTGTAGTTAATTGCCAGCGCCTCGTTGATCAGCCCGGCCTCGACGTATTCGGGCAGGAAGCGCGTGGCCTGGCCGCTGAGCGCTCGGCGGACACGCGGGGTAGCCGCCCATTGCACGGCAGCGCGCAGATAATCGCTAAAAGCGGTATCGGCGGGATCTTCGCTGACCGGCGGCTCGCCAAAGTGCTCAAGCACCTGCTCGATCATCCAATCATCGAAGTACAGCGATGTGAAGCGTGCATCGCGAAACACTTCCAGGCTAAACCGCTGCAAGCGATCTTCATCGGAGCTTAGCTCAGTAGCAGCTGCCCGGTGCTGTTCCAGCGTTTTTTGAGCAGCTTTAATCCGCGCACTTTCTTCTTCCGAAACTGGCTGCTCAAGCCAAGTGCCTTCGGAAGCGGTGAGCGCGGCAACATAATGTGTTTCGGCGCGGCGGTCGCGCTTGGCGCGAGATTTACGACCCATAGTGGCACTCACGATTCTATAACGCTATTATCGGGAACCGGCGCGCAGTGTACCCGATTTAGAATCTTTCGGCAACTACGCGTAACCTCTACGAAGCAGGGCTTTCGCTTACCGGTTTATTTGCCTGCGACAGCGAGGTGCTTTTTCTTTATTATTGGTAAGCGAAAGTCCTGACCAAGCTATGCAGCGCGGGCGAGTAGCTCGTTCGTTTCGATGAGTGTGCGGATTTCGCTCAGCGCCTCAGGCGCGCACACACCCAGGCCCGGCAGCACATGGAATGTTGGCCCACCCCAGCGCTGCACCATGCGCGCCACTTCATCGGTAGCACAGCCGAGCAGCGCAGCAACAGTCCGCTCTTCAACAAAACCCTCATCGGCGACCAAACGCTCAAGCTGCTGCCAGGGGGTAAGCTGCTCATCGGGGCGGCGACGCGGGTACTTTCGTTCCAGCAGCGCCACCAGTGCGCCGATCGCCTCGGCGGGCTGCTGCTCGTAGGTTGCTAGCGGGGCAACGCATGCGCGCAAGCCCTCGGCCACCGATGCCGGGGCCAGCACCACCGCACGCGGTCGTCCACCCAGCGCCGCGAGATCGCGAACCAGCGCGGTAGTTGCCGCCTTGCCGCTACCAATACACAATGCCAATCGTTCGCGCCCGCGCTGCAGCGCAAAATCGGGCACTACCAATGCGCCTTGCCCAATCAGCGGCTCGGGGTCGCGGCGCAAACGCCAGCCTGCTGCACGCCCGCTTACCACCACGCGTCCCCACGCCTTCTGGAACATATCGGCCACATCTTCATCCCAGGATTCCGTCAGGTCGGCATTCGTTCCAGCACCAACGCCTAAAATCCGCAGCGCACGCGCATCGAGCTTAAACTGCAATTTCTGGCCGCGTAGATGCACGATGGCCAGGCCGCCGCTCAAACTATCAGGGTGGGCAGCCAGCAAGCGCAACAGCACGCGCGCCACCCGGCGGCCAGTGCGGCTCCAATTCCCTAAGGCATCGCGACCACCATGCAGCGTCAATTCCAGCTGCTCGTCGAACAGCGAACGCGGGGCACCACTTACCTCGTAGCGCACCCGGTAGCGCCGTGCCAGCGTATGCACACTATGAATGATGTTCCATACCGACCCACGTAGCTGAAGCCGCAGCGCCTCGGTATGGCAAATTGCCGTTTCAACCGAATGATAATTATACAGGGCGATAATATCGTCCGGCGTCGGCGTTGCGCCGTGCTTCACCAGCAAATGCTGGTCTTCCGCATCGAGCGTGAGCGCGCGCTCGAACAGCTGGGGAGTGAGCAACGGCGCGCTTTCGGCGGCTTCATGCGTAATGTTCGCACACAAACATGCCAGCGCCTCCGCCCGTTCGCCGGGCAGAATGACGCCGCCATAGCGCCCATTGGCCAGGCCATACAGCCGGGCGCGCAGATCAGCCGGGGTGGTAATACCTGCCTGGAACAGCTGTTGGGCAACCTCATCGCCCAGCGCTTCGGCAAAGGTTTGTGCGCGCCAGGCATAGGTGCGCGCCAGGCAGGCCACCAGCCCGCGCGCCAAGCGCGCATCGCCGAAAAACTCCAGTAAGGTCTCAGCCTCGAATTCGGCGCGCCGCCGCCCTACCATGCGCTCGTAGTAGGCAAGTGCGTAGCCAATTGCCGCCGTGTAGCGATCATCGCGGATGGTGTATGGGTACAGCGCCCGCTCATCGCCAGCGCTGCGCGTCGTTTTTTTGAAATCAGCAGTTTTGAAAGACATTGCTCTATTCCTCAATCGGTACAATACCCATGCCCTACTCTGCAGCTTCCGGCACGCCTTTGGTGCGTTTGGTTGGCGATGAACGGCGCTTGCGTGCAGCATTGACCTCGCTGGTATAGCGGGTCACTAGCTCGTACAGCACTGCCTCGCTCTGCTTCGGACGAATGACGCGACCCAGCCGCTGAATATGCTCGCGCGCGGTGCTGTTACCGCTAACCACAATGGCAATATTCGCGTCGGGTACATCGACGCCTTCATTCAACACCCGCCCGGCTACCAGCTTGGAATATGCCCCGTTGCGAAACGATTGCAGCGTGCGCTTGCGCTCATCGGGCGCGGTGCGATAGGTAATTGCCGGGAGCGCCAACGAGCGGCTGATCGTATCCACCAGCGTGGTATATTCTGAAAAGACCAGCACCTTATCCTGGCGATGCTGTTGCAGTAAGCGCGCTACTTCGCCAAGCTTGGCCTCGGCATTCAGCGCAATCATGCGCGCCTGGTGATGCGCGCGCAACGCCTGGCGCGCGGCAGGGTCGCTGCCGCTTCTGCGAATCAGCTCGCCAAAAAAATCGCCGCCGCGCGCAAGCAGGCCACGATTGCGCGCAATAAACCATTTCCACTCGGTGGTCAGCGCCGCATAGCGTAATGCCTCTTCTGGCTGAAGGTTCACATAAATCCGCTTCTCGCGAAATTTTGCCAGGTGCCCTTCAGCTGAAAGCTCCGCGGGTGTGCGCTGATAGACTACCGCGCCGAGCAGCTGGTAGAGCGCGTTCTCAGCGCCGTCGCTCCGTTCGGGTGTGGCGGTAATACCCAGGCGATAGGGCGCGCCACAGCGCGCAGGAATAGCGCTATACGAAGGTGAGGGCAAATGATGCGCTTCGTCACAGATCAGCAGGCCAGTGCCAGCAATCGGCGCTTCGGGCATAGCCGCTGAAGCGTAGGTGCTGATGGTAATCGGCCGCACCGCGCGCTGGCCGTCGCCCAAAATGCCTACATGCTGCTTCGCCACCCCCAGCCGCTCGATCATGGCCTCGCGCCATTGGTAAAGCAGCTCAATCGT
>JAFEAS010000218.1 GCA_018266315.1 Chloroflexi bacterium SZAS-1
CCTTCGGCAGAGCGGTACTTGATGATTAACTGTGTCGATTGTTCGTGCTTAGCACAAACAATCGACACAAATAGATTAAGATAGGACTTACGCAGTTGCGTTATTGCGCATACCAACGCTGTGCTTTTCGCCTGCGGCAGCAAAGTACTTTCCATCGAATGCGTCTGGTGTTCTGTGCGCAGCACAGAACACCAGACACACCATAAGAATTGTGACTGAGCATAACTTACCGATATAGCGCAATGCCCGCCAGTGCGGCCAGCAGCACCACGCCAATCACCGGGACGCGGCGAGTTGTGCCTATTGCCAGCGCGCCAGCCGCCAGGATGAAGCTGCGCGGCTCGAAGCCAGCGGTGCGCATAATTCCAAAGAGCACCGTCAGGAAAATGCCTGCCACGGCCAGGCTGAGCCCGCGCACAAACCCGCGCATTGCTGGGTGATCGCTTGCGTGGCGGTAGAATGCGGCGATCGCCAGCACCAGCAGCGGCGGCACCACCACCGCTATCAGCGCCAGCGCCGCGCCGCGCAACCCATCGACCAGGTAGCCCAGGCTGATCACCCATAGCCCGGTGGGGCCGGGACTTATCTGCCCAATTGCCAGCGCCTCGGCGAACTGGCGGTCGGCGGCCCAGCCGCGCGCCAGTAAATCCTGGTGCAGAATTGGCAAGTTGCCGCTGCCAGTAGTCGAAAACAGTGACGCCTTGAACAGCAGCCAGAAGAATACTAGCGCATTCATGGCGTGTGCCTCGCGCGCGTACCCCACCACCATTGGGCGAGTGCGCAGATCAGGCCCGCGCCCCACAACACCGCCAATACGGAAAGGTGCGCCAGCGCCACCGCCGCTGCGCTGCCCAAGAAGAGCGCGATACTCAGCGCCAGGCTAGCGCGGCTTTCGTGCAGGCTGGCGCGCAGGAGCGGCCATAACAACGTGTAGCTCAACAGCAAGCCCAGGCCCACCGTGGCAGGCACCACACCGTGCAGCGCCGACTGGATGAGCGGCAGCTGCTGCACCCCCGCATAGGCCGCCGTGAGTGCGACTGTGATTGGTACGCTCGGCAGCAGCAGGCCAAGCAGCGCCAGCACTACCCCGGTAATGCCTGCCACGCGCCAGCCGATCAGGATGGTGAGTCCCACCAGGTTGATGCCTGGCGCGATCTGGCAGATGCCCCAATCGCGCGTGAATTCCTCGTTGCTCAGCCAGCCGTGCTGCTCGACTGCCGTGCGCCGAATGAGGTAGAGCGTGGCCGCGCCGCCGCCAAATGACTGGATGCCGATGCTGAGCCAGGCCCGCAAGAATTGAGTTTTGGCGATCATCGTTCCTATATTCCCAGGCAGCTATATTCCTACGGCGTGCGGCTGTTCGGCCCAGGCGGCTTGCTCGCCCGGCGGTGCATAGAACATTCCCACCAGATCCATGGCGTCCTGATGCGTAATCCCGTTGAGCTTAATGCTGTAGCAGCGAATCAGCTGCGCAATGAATTCGTCGAGCGTGGCTTCGGTGAGCGGCTGCTGTGGGTCGTAATCTTCCAGGTCTTCGAGTTCGGCCAGATGTGTGCGCAGCTCGTTGGTTGGGCGCAGCCGTAGCCCGGCGCGCTCGCGCCAGTAGCGCACATTGCTCTTGCCGCAGCCGAAGCAGGCCAGTACCGGCGTGCGTAATGGCATATCGTAGGGCGGTAGCGCACCGGCATAGGCACTGTTGCCCTGGTCGATCGCGGCTTGGCCGTGCAGGCCCTGGCTTTGCGCCAGCAGAAACGCGCGCATCGTTGTATCGGCATGCACGCCCGAGCCATCGAATTCGGTATTTGCCGAAAACGGGCTGCGGTCGAACACGAAGCCGGTGCGTGCCATGATGCGGTAAAAGAACCCATCCATGTCGCGGTAGCGGTTGACGAACAGCTCGCCGGTGGGCAGCGTGCCCAGTTGTTCGCGCATTGCCTGGCGAATGTGTGGCATCTTGCGCGGGTAGAGCACAATCAGGCGGCGGTAGATCGCTTCGAGCAGTGAGCTGAGGCCGATGGTGCCATTGCGCTCGCCAATGCCCAGGATCGAGAAATCGGGCAGCATGGTGATGCCCAGCCGCATGCACAGGAGCAGCGTATCGACATAGGTGCGGTCGGCGTTGCCAATGTCGTTATGAATATGGCATTCGAGAAAGCGGAACGGCAGCCCCACGCGCCGCAAGATGGCGATGCGATCGCCCAGTTCGCGCAATGTCGAAAGCCCAACGGTATCGGGGATGCCAATGCCATCCACCGTGATGCCCGCCGCGCCAAGCGCGCTCGCCAGGTGCGTGTAGAATGCCTCGTAGTCGTCGAGCGTGGTGCGAAAGGCATCTTCGGTGCTGATGCGCACGCTGGTGAAGCCGATGGCCCGCGCGTGTACGATACTCTGCGCGGCGGCGGCAGCGATCTGCGCAATGGTTTTGTGGGCCGTAGCCTGCTTAATTTTGCTGGTGCCAATATAGAGGTGGACGCGCCGAAAGCCTGCCGCGTAGGCGGCTTGAATATCGCCTGCAACGCAGCGGGCGTGTGCAGCGAACTCAATTGCCAGCCCCGCCGCCAGCGCGCCGCCAATGAGCTGGTGGTTGAGCGCCTGGCCGTAGCGGTTGGCCGGGTACGCGGGCAGTTCGACCACGCCCACACCGAGCGAGTCCATGTATTCGATGCACTGGCACGCCTCATCGGCGCTGAGGTGGAAGCCTTGTAAGGTGCCATCGATCCGCTCGCCGACGGCTTGCAGCGACTCGCGAATGCTGAATACCCCGAACCCTTGGGCCTTCAGGTAGTCAAAGAGCGCGAATAGCTCGCTGGCCTCATGGTAGCGTTCCTGCGCCGGGTTTTCGCCTGCCAGGAAGGGCGGGGCGGCCTGCGCGCGCCCATTGGCGACCGGCCACGCGCTCCCTGATGCGGGCGGCTCCTCGGGGGCCGGTCGCTGCCCGTTCGTCGGTAGTCGTCGGTCGTCCGTTGTCATAGAAGATCCTTTTCCATCATTACATAGGTTGGGGCACTGTAGCCAGCGTGGCTGCGCTCTTCGACCACACGATATCCCAGGCGCTCGTACATGGCGCGCAGGTGTGGTAGCGCAATGCGAACCCCAAGCCGCACCCGCCCGCTACCCAGCGATCGCGCGCGCGCCTCTACGTGGGCTACCAGCGCGGCACCCACACCCTGGCCGCGCCAGGCTGGCAGCACCGCCAGGCGACCCATATAGGTGTAAGCGCTGTGTGGGCTGAAATACACCGCACCTATGGCATCTTCGTTCAGGAGCGCCAGCACCGTCACACCTTCTTGCAGCTTGGCGCGCACCTTCGCGGGCGTCTCATCGCGTACGCTCGATGGTGGGTCGAGCACGCCCTCGTATTCCCGAAATGCCGCCTGGGTAATTGCCACGATTGTTGGAATGTCGCGTTCGTCGGCATCACGAAACATTATTTCTAACATACAAACTCTTCACTGTCCGAATGGCACCTGCCTTTTCCGACAATTTCTCAGTGCCCGCTGTGCCTCAGTGGTGGAAGCGATTGCTCGCCACGCCCAAGCTTATACCGGGTGCAGGCCAGGGAAGCCCAGACCAGCGCGCTCATCAAAACCGCACATCAGATTCATACATTGCACGGCGGTACCGGCTGCGCCTTTCATCATGTTGTCGATCGCGCAGATACTTACCACCCGCCCGCTCGCCTCATCGAGCGCAAAGCCAACCTCGGCGTAGTTACTGCCCGCCAGAATCTTCGGCTCGGGCAGGCGGTAGTTGCCCTGGCGCTCGCGCACGATCCGCACGAACGGCTCGGTGTTGTACGCGGCGCGGTAGGCGCGCCACAGGTCTTTTTCGGACAGGGCGGTGGTGGGAAAGACATGCGCCGTCGCCAGCGCGCCACGCACCAGCTCAACGCTGGTAATCGAAAGATGCACTCGCTCAAGCCCGGTGGCCTGTAACACCTCGGCGGTGTGGCGGTGACCCACCGGCGCGAACGAGCGCACGGCGTGGCTGCGCTCGGGATGATGCGACGAATCGCTGCTCGATGCGCCGCCCTCGCTCGAACCAACCTTCACTTCAACCACTACGTCGCGCGCGGCATCGAGCAGCCCGGCGCGCACCAACGGCAGCAGCGCCAGGTTCGTAGCGGTGGCATTGCAGCCCACCCCGCTCACGTACTTGGCCGATTGAATGGCCGCGCGGTTGAGCTCGGGCAGGCCATACGTGAATGTTTCCAGCCAGCCGGGCGCGGGGTGAGGCGTACCATACCAGCGCGCGTAGGCGGCGGGGTCGCGCAGCCGGAAATCGGCGGAACAATCGACAATGCGGGGGGCCAGCGCCGCAAATTGCTCGATGCGGCTGGCAGCTTCGCCGTGGGGCAGCGCTAGAAACAGCAGATCGCACGGCTCGATCTTGCTCATGGGCACATATTGCAGCGCGGTGTGGCCGCGCAGGTTCGGGTGGGTGCTGGTGAAGGGTTTCCCCGCCAGCCGTTCCGAAGTCACCTGCGCCAGCTCGACATCGGGGTGAAACAGCAGCAGCCGCGCCAGCTCGCCGCCAACATAGCCCGATGCCCCAATGATCGCAGCTCGAATAGTCATAATTCCTCGAATAGCTCATTCCCAGGCTACAGCGTGAAGATTCATCATAACCTGCGCTAGTGCTCGGCGCGCCCCGGAGCCTGGCGGTTCAAATGTTTGCGCGCCAGGTACCAGAGCAGGCTGGTCAGCGCCAGGCCGTCGCGCAGCGCATTAGTGTCGATCATAGCCCACACGTCCTCGGGCGTGAACCAGGCCATACGGGTTACCTCATTTGTATCGGTGAGGTCGCCCACGTGCTGTAGGCCGCGCCCAATATACACATGAAAGGTCAGGTTGGCACTGCCATTGGCCGGGTAGTAGTGCCCCAGGTACTCAAGGTGCGCGGCGGTATAGCCCGTCTCTTCTCGCAGCTCGCGCGCCGCCGCCGTTTCTAGCGCTTCGCCCTCGTCTACCCGGCCTGCTGGTGCTTCCCAGCCAATGGTGTCGGTAATGAAGCGATAATGCTCAATCAGCAGCAATCGCCCATCATCGCCAACTGGCACCACGCACACCGCCGGGCGTGGGTAATCGACCAGGTGGTGGCCGTTAATAATCTTGCCATCGGGCAGGCACACATCGGCGCGCTGCAGCCGCACCCACGGGCTATCGTAGATCGTTTCGCGGCGTAGCACCTGCCAGGGGCGCGGTTTGTCGTTCATATAGCTCCTGGTACTTCACCACTAAGGCACGGCGTTCACTGAGCGAACAATTAATCCCTCAATCTCTGCGTTCTCAGTGTCTCAGTGGTTACTTTTCCCCGCGCCCCACCGCTTCAACATAATCGATGACGCGCGCGGGAATGTTGACGCCAGTTGTGTCGATGCTATTCCGAAATTCCATGGTGTAGTTCACTTCGTTCACGGTGTAGCGGCCATCCTCGGTTTCGAACACGTCGATCGCCACCACGCCGCCACCAACCGCGTGCGCCGCGCCCACGCACACATCGGCCAGCGCGGGCGTAACCGGGCAGTTGCTGGCCTGGCCGCCGCGCGCGGTGTTGGTGATCCAGTGCGCGCTGGTGCGGTAAATCGCGCAGATGCACTCATCGCCAACCACAAAGGCGCGGATATCGCGGCCCTTGGCCTTGGGCACGTATTCCTGGATGTAGAAGATCGAGTGGTGATACGAGCCGAGCACTTCCTTATGCTCAAGCAGCGCCTCGGCGGCTTCGCGGTCGTTCACCTTGGCGATCAGCCGCCCCCACGAGCCGATTGCGGGCTTGAGTACCACCGGGTAGCCCATTTCCTCAATCGCCTTCAGCGCCGACTCGGGCGTGAACGCCATGAAGGTGCGCGGCGTGGGCACGCCATGCTTGATCAGCGCCTGGGTGGTTTTGAACTTATCGCCGCACACATCTGCCACCGCCGCAGTGTTGACGGTTGGCACGCCCGCATCGTTCAGCGCCTTGAGCGCATATAGCGCGCGCGAGTGGTGAATGCTGCGCTCGAGCACGACATCGTAAGGGTAGGTGCCTTCGTTCAGGTGAAAAATAACGTCGTCGTCGTTGATGCGCACGTAATCGAGGCCACGCCGATCCATTTCCTGGAGTAGCAGCTTTTCCTCAACCCGGATGCGCGAGCAAAGCACGCCGATTTTCATGGGGTACTCCCTTGTAAGGGCGAAGCGTTCGCCCGAATGATGCTTGAGCCAGTATGCCAGGCGAAGGCTTCGCCATACGGTTTGAGCGGGTTACTCGCCCCAGTCCTCGCCCACCTCGGGGGCTAGCGCCAGCTCGGGCGGGTTCACGCTCACCACTTCCAGTTCGGCGGCGCAATCGGGGCAGGTGATGATCTCGCCTTCAACCGTGCCTTCGGCCAGGGTGATTGAGGCGTCGCATTCGGGGCAGCTTGCGGTCATGGGGTTGCTCCTTTTCTTGCAGGTATTATTCATCAATTGGACAATAGACGCTCGCATGCGTGCGATGCGTTTGGGTTATGCCAGCGCGGCAATCACTGCCTGGGTTATGTCGGCAGTGCGGGCATTGCCGCCCATGTCGGGGGTGTGCGGGCCACTGGCCTGTATTTGGGCCGTCGCCGCGCGAATGCGGCTGGCGGCGGTACTCAGTGTCGCTGGCTTGCTGGCATCTGGGCGCGCGGCTAGCCATTCGAGCAGCAGCGCCACACAGCCAATTGCGGCAAGCGGGTTGGCAATACCCTGGCCCGCAATATCGGGTGCCGAGCCGTGCACCGGCTCGAAGAGCGCGCGCGCTTCGCCCAAGTTGGCCGAAACCGCCAGGCCCAGGCCGCCCCCCCAGTAGCTCGCCACATCCGAGAGAATATCGCCAAACATGTTGGTCGTTACAATCACGTCGAAGTGCGCCGGGCGCTGCACCAGCTGAAGCGCGCAGTTGTCAACGAGCATCTCTTCGTAAGCAATGTCGGGGTATTCGCTGGCAACCTGCAACGCAGTGCTGCGGAACAAGCCGCATGTCTCGCGCAGCACATTCGCCTTGTGAACAATCGTGACTTTTGGCTGATGGCTCTTCGCCTGCGATCGGGCGCGCGCCAGCTCGAACGCCGCCCGCACGATGCGCGCGCTGGCCCGCCGCGTAATCACGCGCTCGGCAATCGCGGTATCGCCGCCGTCTTCCAAGCGCTCGCGGCCGGCATACATGCCCTCGGTGTTTTCGCGAACGACGACCAGATCCACGACTGACGAGCGACCGTCGATGGCCGAGCTTGATGTTCGCTTGTGGTCGGCCAGCGGTGGTTGGTGGTCGCGCACCGGACGGATATTCGCATACAAGTCCAGCGCTTTGCGCAGGGCGACGATCGGGCTGCGGTAGCCTGGCACCGGGAAGCTGGGTGAGCCAACCGCCCCGAACAGCACCGCGGCGGCGGCGCGCGCCGCCGCAAGCGTTGTATCGGGCAGGGCGGTGCCGGTGCGCTGGAAACATTCCCATCCGGCTTCGGCTTCGGTAATCTCAAGCGGCAGGCCAGTGGCGCGTAGCACATCCAGCGCAGCTGGCACTACCTCGCGGCCAATGCCGTCGCCGGGAATAACACACAGATGCATGGTTCACCCTTCTCTATCGCCTGTTCACGCATTCTGGCCGGGGAAGCGCCCATGCTGCTTGTAGAATGGCACAATCCCACCGGCGGCCCACACTTCCTGCAAAAACGCCGGTGGTGGCGGCAGCTGAATGTTCTGCCCGTCGGCGATTAGCCGCCCGCTTGCCAGGTCGAACTCGACCTGCTGGCCGTCGCGCAGCACGCCGGTAAGGTCGGCCTCGAAGCAGGGAATGCCCAGATTGAGGGCGTTACGGTAGAAAATGCGCGCAAACAGTGGCGCGATGATTGCGCCGACGCCAACCATACGCAGCGCCAGCGGGGCATACTCGCGCGACGAGCCGCAGCCGAAGTTTGGCCCGGCTACCAGCAAGTCGCCTGGCTGCACAGTTGCAGCGAACTCGGGCCGCGCCTCGACAAACGGGTACTTGCGCAGTTCGGCCTCGTCTTTCAGCATATACGGCGCGTAGCGGCCAGGCACAATCTGGTCGGTGTTCACATTCGGGCCAAACATCCATACACGAGCCATTGCAATGCTCCTTATGTTAGATTGACTCAAGCGCCTGCCTGAGATCTTCGATTAAATCATCCGAGTGTTCCAGCCCAACCGAAATGCGCAACAAGCTTGGCGGCGTGCGGCTTTCCGGGCCTTCAACCGAGGCGCGGTGCTCGATCAGGCTTTCGACGCCGCCCAGACTGGTAGCGCGCGTGAAGATACGCACCCGCGCCGCAAGCGCCATGGCGGCTGGCTCGCCGCCCCGCACTTCTACCGAGAGCATGCCGCCGCCACTCCGCATCTGGCGCGCGGCAACCGCGTGGCCGGGATGGGTTGCCAGGCCGGGATAATAGACGCGCTCGATCGCGGGATGCGTACTGAGGAATTCGGCGACGCGCGCGGCGTTTTCGGTATGCCCGCGCATGCGGTAGGCCAG
>JAFEAS010000219.1 GCA_018266315.1 Chloroflexi bacterium SZAS-1
GCGCCGCCAAACGCTACATCGGCTTCAACCCGGCCATAGCCCGGCACATCAAGCGGAAGATCACGCGCGTAGACAAACGATGCGACATTCAGAAACGTCACACGCGCAACGTGGCCCTGCGCGTCGATGTGCGCCGTGGCGCGTACCAGCCCGGCGGGCGTATCGAGATTGACCGGCGTGCGCGGGCCAGCGGCAGGAAATGCACCAGTTTCGAGCAGCGCAGTTACCAGCGCAATGACGCCATGGCCACACATAGTGCTGTAGCCTTCGTTATGCAGGAAAATGACGCCGAAATGGGCCTCGGGCGATACCGGTGGGGAAAGCACGCAGCCATACATATCGTAGTGGCCGCGCGGCTCCCACATCAACGCCCGCCGCACGTAGTCGTACTGCTCACGCATTGCGCGCCGCCGCTCAAGAATGGTTGCCCCGGGCAGCGCGGGTAGCCCGCCAGTGACGATCCGCAGCGGCTCGCCCGCCGCGTGGGTATCGAGCGTTGTGATAATCAGCGCATTGGCGGCCCAGTCGCGCGCATTCCAGTTGAGCTGCATACCACGCTCCTGCTGTTGTCGCTGGTAGTTTGCCCTGAACGGCCGCACTATCTATACGCAATCTTGGGCCAAAACGATGTGCGGATTATACCAAATGCGGAAACGTTCTTGCTGTTGCGAAGTGACGACTGACCACCGACAGCCGACTACAGGCCAGTCGTCCGTGGTCAGTCGATGGTTGCCATCCGGCTAGAAGGTGTTGCAGACAGCTTTTGAGACTTATCGCAGCTCGCCACGCGCCAGCGCCCGGGCAATTGCGTTATGGCGCGCCACCAGCGCGGGCAGATCGAGGCCAAGCAGCTGGCCGTCGTGGACGCGCACCCGCCCGTTAATCACGCTCAGCGCAACTTGGGGCGGCTGGCAAAACACCAGCGCCGCCAGCGCATCGTGAACCGCGCCGCCGGCAAAGCCCAGCGTATCGAGCCGGAAGCCGACAACATCGGCGGCCATGCCCGGGGCCAGGTAGCCAATATCGTCGCGGCCCAGCACCTCGGCACCACCGCGTGTTGCCAGGCGTAGCGCCTCAAGCGCCGTCAGGCCAGCCGGGTCGCCCAGCACCCGGTGCAGTAGCAGCGCCTGGCGCGCTTCGGCTAGCATATGCGAGCCATCGTTCGAGGCCGAGCCATCGACACCCAGGCCCACGCGCGCACCGGCGTGCAGCAGCGGGCGCAGCGGCGCAATGCCCGAGGCCAGGCGCATATTTGAGGTTGGGCAGTGCGCTACGCCGGTGCGCGTGCGCCCCAGCCGCGTCACTTCAGCGGCGGAGGGGTGAACCATATGGGCGTGCCACACATCTGCGCCAACCCAGCCCAGGTCTTCGGCCAGCTCCACCGGCGTGCGGCCAAACGCTTCCAGGCAGTAGCGGTGCTCGTCGCGAGTTTCGGCCAGGTGCGTGTGCGAGTGTACGCCATAGCTGCGCGCGAGCGCGATGCTTTCACGCATCAACTCGGGCGATACCGAGAATGGCGAGCAGGGGGCTAACACCACGCGCAGCATACTGTAGCGCTCGCTGTCATGGTATTCCTCAATCAGGCGGCGCGAATCGCGCAGGATGAACGCCTCGTCTTCCACCACGCGATCGGGCGGTAGGCCACCGTGGCTTTCGCCAACCGACATCGAGCCGCGCGCGGCGTGGAAGCGGAAGCCCAGCGCCTGTGCCGCCGCAATCTGGTCGTCGAGGCGCGCGCCATTCGGCCAGATGTAGGTATGATCGCTGGCGGTGGTGCAGCCCGAAAGCATCAGCTCGGCAATCGCCACCTGGGTGCTGACATGAATTGCCTCGGGCGTCATGCCCGCCCAGATTGGGTAGAGCGTGCGCAGCCAGGTGAACAGGTTGGCATCTTGCGCAGCGGGAAGATTGCGCGTCAGTGTCTGGTAGAAGTGATGATGCGTGTTCACCAGGCCCGGCAGCACCACCATATCGCGCGCGTCAATCACCGTATCGGCGCTGGTGGGCAGCTGGCTGCTCGGCCCCACCTGGCGAATCACCTGGTCTTCAATGTAGATGCCGCCATCGGTATAGCGTGTATCGGCATCGTCCATGGTCGCCAGCAGCGCGGCGTTTTTCAGTAAAAGTGTTGGCATCGCCCCTCCTCAGGTTTCGGCGGGCCTGGCTGCATGCGGGCGCGGGTTGGGCAGCCGCTTCGCCAGGAAAATACGCTGGTGGCCGGGCGGCAAATCATCCAGCACGCCCCACACCTGGTAGCCGTGCCGCTCGTAGAAGCCGCGCGCCTGAAAGCTGGTGGTGTCGAGATGCACAGCAATGCACTGGCGCTCAAGGGCAATCGATTCGGCGCGTTGCAGCAGGCGGCTGCCCCAGCCCATGCGCCGCAGCGGCGCGTCGAGCCAGAGCGTTTCGACATACAGCCAGTGCCAGTAGGTGCCGCCCAGCAGCCCGCCGACCACGGCTCCATCCGGATCGCGCAGCAGCAGCGTCAGTGGCGCGAAGCCGTCGTCGCCCGCGATTTGCTGATTGAAGCGCGACAAGCCCCAGCGCACTGCTTCGACATCTTCAGGGCTTGGGTTGTCCTCTTCGCTCAGGCGATACGTGCCTTCCACGGCGTTACAGCGCCTCGAATACGATATCCTGCGCGCCCTGCCACAGCACAGTGCGGCCCATTGTCGCGAGCTGCTCGTGGCCTTCAAGCAGGGTGAGGAAGTGATTACCGGCGAGCTGCCCGACTTTGCTGGCGAAGCACGCGCTGCCATACGGGAACAGAATCTCGGTTTCGCTGTAGCCGCCAGGGTAGAATAGAATGTCGCCGCGCGAGGGGTGGCTGGTGTGATTCTCGAAGCCTACGCCGAGCTGGAAATCACCGAGTGGAATCCAGCAGGCTTCGCCGCTCCAGCGCGCGTGAATGATTTTCTGACGGTAGGGCAGCAGCTGCGCGAATGCTGCGCAAGTGGCTGGGGCTAACTCTTCCTCCAGGCGCGCGGTGTATACAAACTGCCCGCCAACCGTGATGCGAAGGGTTTTCATGGGTGCTTACCTTTCGTTGTTGCTCGTTCAGGGTATGCGGAATAGAAAGTAGCACCGGTCAGCTGTGCCGCTTGTACACCCCAGCTGACCGGTTTGGAAATAAACAAGCGCTACTCTGTACTGCCTGCGCGCGGTGCCTGCGTTTGCGCGTGGATCGCGGCCAGCACGCGCTCGGGCGTCATCGGCTGCTGCGTGACCCACGCGCCCGTAGCATCGTGGATGGCGCTGGCAATTGCCGGGGCCAGTGGTACCAGCGCCATCTCGCTCATGCCGCGCGCGCCAAATGGCCCGTTCGGGTCAGCTAGCTCAAGAATGATTGGCACAATCTCGGTGGGCATATCCAGCGCGGTCGGCAGCAGGTAGGTGCTGAAGTGCGGCGTCAGCACGCGGCCATCGCGCACCTGGAAGTGTTCGAGCAGCGCGTAGCCGAGCGCCTGCGCCAGGCAGCCCTCGATCTGGCCCTCGACCTGCTGGCGGTTGATTGCCCGGCCCACATCGTGCGCGCTGATAATGCTGAGCACCTGCACCTGCCCGGTGAGTGTGTTCACTTCCACCTCAACTGCCTGCGCAACATAGCCATAGCAGTAATTTGGCGTACCCTCGCCCGTCACCGGGGCGAGCGCGGTGGTGGCCGGTGGGCGGAATTGCACCGTTGCAATCGCCGGGCGCTCCTCATCCTGCCACTGCTGCAAGGCGGCTTTCGCCGCTTCGTGTACGGCGCGCCCGGCCATCAGCGTTAGCCGCGACGCCGAGGCGCTGCCCGCATTTGGTGCCTGGCTGGAATCGTCGGTGATTAGCGTGAGCTGCTCGGGTGCCAGCCCCAGCGTTGCGGCGGCGATCTGGCGCATTGCCAGGTGCGTGCCCTGGCCAACATCGGCGGCACCTACACGCACAATGGCGCGCTCAATCGCCTGCTCGCCATACAGCTCAACCGTAGCGGTAGCCTGCTCGGGATAGCCGAACGAGTAGCCTACATTCTTAATACCGCAGGCAAGGCCTATGCCGCGGCGGAGATGTGAGGTAGCGTGCGATTGTTCCCTGCCCTGCCCCCCATCCCCAATCCTCCGCGTGCGTAGCTCGGTGACGACTGCTTCCATACATTCGCGCACGCTCACGCCCGGAGGCAGTGGGCGCTGGGTTGCCTCGATATCGCCCTCGCGGTACAGGTTCTTGCGCCTTAGCTCGATTGGGTCGATACCCAGGGCGTGGGCCAGCCGCGTCACCATAATCTCGCTGGCAAACTGAGCCTGGGGCGCGCCAAAACCGCGAAACGCGCCGCTCGGCACATTGTTCGTATACACTGCGTAGGCATCCACCCACACATTCGCAACGTTGTATGCCCCATTGGCGAAAATCGCGGCGACCTTGGTCACTTCCTGGCTGGTCGAGGCGTAGGCCCCACCGTCGGCCAGTAGCTCGGCCTGCACCGCAGTGATCGTGCCATCGCGGCGCGCGCCCCACTTGCAGCGCACGGTGATCGGGTGGCGCTTATGATGGCCGATCATCGATTCTTCGCGGTTCCAGACCAGTGCCACCGGCTTACGCAAGCGCCAGGCTGCCAGCGCCAGCACATGCTGAATCGACAAATCTTCGCGCCCGCCAAATGCCCCGCCGATCGCGGCGTAGCGGATGACGACCTGGTCTTCGGGCAGGCCCAGCATCGCAGCGATCTGCTTGCGGTCTTCGTGCAGCCACTGCCCGGCGGTTTCTACCACCACCCGGCCTTGCTCATCGACGTAGGCAATGCCCGCTTCGGGCTGAAGAAAGGCGTGTTCCTGCCACGAGGTGCTGAACTCGTCTTCAATCACGATGTCGGCTTCGGCGAAGGCTTGCACAACGTCGCCTTTGCGGATGGGTATGCTGAATAGCACATTGCTGCCGCGCGCCACGTGTACCAGCGGGGCACCAGGCTGCATGGCCGCGCGCGCATCGGTGACAATCGGTAAATCTTCATAGCTTACCTGCACCAGGCGGGCAGCGGCGGCGGCGGCGCGCTTACTTTCGGCCACCACCAGCGCCACCTTATCGCCTTGAAAGCGCACTGTATCGGCACACAGCACCGGCTGGTCGTGGTCGATCAGGCCGAACGCGTTATACGGTACGTCAGCAGCGGTAAGCACCGCCACCACGCCCGGGTAGGCCAGCGCTGCCGCTGTGTCGATCGCGGTGATGCGTGCGTGTGCCCGGCCCGCAAATACCACCTTGAGGTGCAGCATGCCCGCGCGCACAAGGTCGGCGGGGTAGTTCGCTGCGCCAGTGACCTTGCCCAGCGCGTCGGGGCGCGGCAGCGATTCGCCAATGAGTGCGGTCATACTTCACCCCCAAGTGTCGCTACATTGGCGCGGTTTGGCTCATCCGCCGCATCCAGCACAGCATCGAGAATTTTGCGGTAGCCAGTGCAGCGGCAGATATTGCCGCTCAGGGCAATTTGCGCTTGCTCACGTGTTGGGTGCGGCTGTTCATCGAGCAGCTTTGCGCCTGCCATAAGCATGCCGGGGATGCAGAACCCACACTGCACCGCCGCATTACGAATGAACGCCGCCTGGAGCGGATGGAGCGCCGCTGGTGGGGCCGCATTGGCGCTGGCGCTCAGCCCTTCGATCGTCGTAACCTGCGCGCCGTGGGCTTGCCCAGCTGGCGTCAGGCAGGCCATCACCGCCTGGCCGTTGAGCCACACGGTGCAGGCGCCGCATTCACCCTCGGCGCAGCCCTCTTTCGCGCCGGTTAGCCCAGCATCTTCGCGCAGTGCGTCGAGCAGCGATTTGCTTGGCGCATCGCCGCTCAGGGTGCAGGCGCGGCCGTTAATCGTGGTTGCGATCGCCGCGACGACCGCCGACGGACGATCGACTAATCCTTCAGTTTGTGCCAATATCTGGCGGTCACCGGTTTCCAGAAGTACTGGCGTGCTGGGCCAACCGTCGCGCTCGCGGCCCGCAGCCAGGCGCAGCAGCCCCTGTTTGAGCATGCTGGCGACCGTGGTACGGCGGTAGCCCGCCGAGCCGCGCACATCGTCGATCGGCTGTACATCCGCAGCGGCGAGCCGTCCGGCTTCAGCACACGTCGTGGTGTCGAGCACTCTCCCTTGAAGAAACGCCTCGGCGCTGGGCGCATGTACAATCGTTGGCGCGACACAGCCCAGTGTGATGCGCGCGTCGGCAACTGAAGGCGGGCTGTTCTGTTCAGTTGTTTGCAGCGTCAGCACAATCGCCAGGTCGATGACTGAGATGGCCTGGGCGCGGCGCAGCCCAAGCTTGATAAACAGGCCGCGCTGGGTAGCGCCCAGAGCTGGCACGCGCACCTCGCGCACGAGCTCGCCGGGCCGCAGGGCCGTGGCACGAAAGCCAGTATAGAATTCGTGCAGTGGCAGTACCCGCTCACCATTTGCGCTGGCCAGTATCAGCTCGGCCCCAAGTGCCATAAGCGGGGTAATGGTGTCGTTCGCAGGCGAGGCAGTAACAAGGTTGCCCACCACCGTGGCGCGGGTGCGAATTGGCGGTGCGCCAACTTCCCAGCACGCTTGCGCCAGTGGCAGCGCGCCTTGCACACACTCCGCCGACGCAATCACATCGTTGTGGGTGGCGAGTGCGCCGATATGAATGGTATCGCCGACGCGCCGCACATACTTTAGCTCGCTGAGGCGTGTGAGGTCGATGAGTGTTTCGGTCGGGCGCACCCCGCGCGATAGTTCAACCAATACATCGGTGCCGCCCGCCACCAGCCGGGCGCGGCCAGCGTGCGCGGCCAGCAGCGCCAGCGCTTCGGCGAGTGAGCGCGGCTGCAAGTAGGTCTGCCACATAACTCTGCTCCTTTGAACATCCCACGCTCACCCAAACACCCAGCAGTTCGGCAAGCAAGATGCCGCGAATCGGCGTACAAAGGGCACAATGGCTGCCCTTGTCTGCTATGCAGTGCCGCCATCCCCGGCGGCGGGTTCATGGTTCGTAGGCTGGGAATACCTTGATACAAAGATGCCAGATGGTGAGCATCTGACATGCTGGCAACTATACACGAGCGTTGATGCGCTTGTCAAGCATAAGCAGGATAAGAAGGTAGCCAGCCTCCCCGCTGTAGCAGCTTGCAGGCTGCAGAAGCCAGGAAGCAGTTAGTTCAGCGCTTACGCCTGTAGTCATCTGGCTCAATTGGGCTGCAAATCGCTATAATCCTGCAAGCGCAGTGCCTATGGTATCATAATGCCTTAGACTTGCACCAATACCTACGACGAGAGGATCATGGCACCGAGCTACTGCGCGTTTGCGCCAACCCACCCGCTGCACCGCACCTATCACGATACTGAATATGGCTTCCCGCTGCGCGACGATGCCCGGCTCTTCGAGCGGCTGGCGCTGGAAATTAACCAGGCCGGGCTTTCGTGGCTGACGGTGCTGAAGAAGCAGGGTGCTTTTCACCAGGCATTCGAGGGCTTTTATCTCGACCGGGTGGCTGCGTATGGCCCTGCCGACGAGGCCCGCCTGCTGGCTGACGCAGGCATTATTCGCAACCGCCTGAAAGTGCGCGCAGTGATAGAGAACGCGCGCCGCCTACAAACTATCCGCGCGCAGCATGGCTCGTTCGCCGCCTGGCTCGATACCTACCATCCCCGCGACCAGCCTGCCTGGCAGAAGCTATTCAAGCAGACATTTGTTTTCACCGGCGGCGAAATTGTTGGCGAATTTCTGATGAGCACTGGCTACCTTCCCGGCGCGCACGAGCCTGGCTGCCCGGTATACGCCACTATTGCGGCGCTGCACCCCCCATGGATGCGGGCGACCACGTAATAGCAGCATCCGCCACCGGGCCACGCAATGAGTGTCGGCTATAATCCTTGGACTTGCGCTTACTCCAGCAAATTCTCCATGTTCTTGGTGCTTTTTTGCGCAGCGCTAAAATTACAAGAACAAAGAAAAAAGTACCTTGCTGCCGCAGGTAAATACACCAGGAAGCGAAAGTCCTAAATCTATTCGGAGGAAGCAGATGGATTTTCATCCCAGGGTCGTCATCCGCTATTGCACGCAGTGCCGCTGGCTGCTGCGCGCCGCCTGGTATGCCCAGGAGCTGCTTACAAGCTTCGAGACCGAGCTAGGCGAAGTAGCGCTGGCACCGGGTATTGGTGGCATCTTCGAGGTGTATGTTGGCGAGATGCTGCTCTGGTCGCGGGCCGAGCGCGGCAGCTTCCCAGATATTAAGGTGCTCAAGCAGCTGGTGCGCGATCAGGTGGCGCCGGGCAAATCGCTCGGCCATACCGACCGTGCCGCTACGCAAGTGGGTGATGGCAATGCCAACAGCTGAGCTGCCGCCCATACCGGCGCGCCACAGCCGCCTGGGCGATGCACTTGTCTATTGGGGGCTGGTGCGCTCGGCGCTCTGGTCGCACTTCGACCGCGTGTGGATTAAGCTCGACGGCGGCATCCCACATGCTGGCCCGCTGATTGTGTATATGAACCATCCCTCGTGGTGGGATGGCTATATGGCCTTCGTGCTCAACCGCGTGGTACTGCGCAGCCGCTTCCAGGGCTTCGCAATGATGGAAGAAGCCCAGCTGCGCCGCTATAGGTTCTTCAGCTGGAGCGGCGCGTTTTCGGTACATCGGCAAGATGCGCGCTCGGCAATGCGCTCGGTCGCCTATATTGGGCGCGTGCTGGCCGAACGGCGTGCGCGCTGCCTGTATGTGTTCCCACAAGGCGAAATTACGCCAAATGATCGCCGCCCGCTAGAGATATTTGGCGGCGTGGCGCATGTGGTGCGGCGCTGCGGCGGTGCGACGCTTTGGCCGATCGCGTTGCGCTACGAGTTTGGCGGCGAGCAGCGCCCCGAGGCATTTCTTCGTGCAGGTGCACCACACTATGCCCCACCCACCGCCAATAGCCACGAGCTTACTGCCGATATTAGCGCGCGCCTGACGGCGGCCTGCGATGCCCTGCGCCAGGAATATATCAGCGGCGACCTGTGCGGCTACCGCACCCTGCTGCGCGGCAGAACCGGCACCAACCGCGCCTTCGATGCGGCCCGCGCATTATTGCCACGGCGGAAACCATAGGGCACGCAGCCGGGAATTATTGACCACATTGCAGTTAGTCGGAGCCGGGAGGCATGTGCTTGCGTGCTTATGCAAGCGCCTTCTTCAGCACACTTTCTTTAGCGCAATTCGGCCAGCAAACCGGGCAGCTCGCGCAGCGAAGCGATTGTAGCATCGGGCGTGGTTTCGCTCAGCTCATAGGGAAATACGCCTGGTCGTTGCAATAACACCGCTGCCATGCCAGCGTTACGCGCGCCGCTGATATCGCGCAGCGGGTTGTCGCCCACATACAGCGCCCGCGCAGGTGGCACGCTCAATGTTTCTAACATATGCCCAAACAGGCGTGCATCGGGCTTGCGGTAGCCGAAATCGGAAGATACCACTAGCGTGTCGAAATAGTGCGCCAGGCCAAGCATCGCCATTTCAGGCTCAAGGAACAGCCGCTGCGCATCGGATACCACGCCAAGCGTATAGTGCGGGCGTAATGTTTCCAGGCAGGGCCTGGTATCGGCAAACAGGCTAAAGCGCCGCATACTGAGCGCGCGAAAGAGCTGCACCATTGGTACAACCTGCGCATCTGCCCCTCGATACCCTAGCTCGCTCAGCAGCGCCCGCCACACCGCCAGCAGATTAACTTCGGGGAATGGCTCGGGGCTACTCCGCTGGCTGTAGCGTACCGCCGCGAAAAACAGCTCGCGCAGCTGCTCGGCTTCGGCATAGACCCCCTGGTAGCGCAAGAAACGCGCCATACGCCGCCAAAGGCTGGTGCGCCGCTCATCGGTATGAATATCGATCAGCGTACCATACAGATCGAATATAACGGCTTCGTAGTGCATAGGGCAGTGGAAAAGTAAAAGGCAAAAGGTAATGTCCAGCGGTGTTCGCGTTCCAATAAGCAGGCGGCAGGTGGCACAATAGAAGCAAGCTGCGAATCGCTACGGTAATACGCTCCGTTTCTCTGCCCCCTGGTGGTGAAAAACCTCCTACTTACGTGCTGAGCTGTCGGTTGTTGGTCTACAGTGCCAGGCAGTGCTCGGCTTCGGCCAAAAAGGCTCGCCGGTAATCGAGATCAAGCCAGGAATTGCGGCAGATACGCAGCTCGGTGCAGCCCATGTAGAAACGGCAGCGCTCGGTAAGCGCGGCGAAGTCGGCTTTTCCCAGCCCTACCTCGGCAGCATAGCTCGCATAAAAATGGCGAATATATGGCTCGCCGGCCCAGGTATCGCCCTTGAGCCACGAGAGCAGGTGCCGCAGCTCGGCGGCCACACAGCCCAGGTCGGCGGCGGGATCGGCGGTGTGCATGCGCTCAAGATCGATGGCTGTAACCTGGCTGCCCTGAAAGAGAAAATGTGCTGGTGTTGCGTCGCCGTGCACTAGCGCTTGCTGCGCGTCGCCGAGTAATCCGCTTGTGGCCCAATCATCGCGCAGGCGCTCAAAGCGCAACTGTTGATCTGCGTCAATCACCTCCCAGCCGCGCAGCTGGTTAAGCATTTTGTCGTAGTAGGCGAAGGCATGCTCAGGCACCACTGGCTTTGCAATCGCAGAGCGGCGATGCAGCGCCGCCAGCCAACCCGCCAGCAGCCTCAGCCGGGTACGCAGCAGCGCGCCCGCATTTTCGTAAACCGCAGCGTGAATTGTGCTCACAAGGTCGTCGCCGGGCACAGCATCTTCAATCAGCACACAGTTAATCGTGGCCGCCATTGCCAGCGGGCGCACAACCTGATATTGCCCGCTGTCAAACCCGAGGGTTCGGACATGCAGCAGGTTCGCAAACTCGCGCTCCATCAGCTCGATGCGTAAGGACATATTCCCGTCTTGCGCGCCATCGATCCACTTGTTGCCAAAGAACTTGCCGACCACCGCCACCCCGCTGACCTGATCGGCGTAGCGGTAGGCCGTCGAGCTAGGATCGAGCTTATAGACATCGAATATTGGTGTGGTGGTGATACCAAGCTGGTGCGCCCACACTTCGCCTGCCAGCAAAGCGTAGAGCGGATCGTCGGGTGCAAGGGTTGCAAGCGGTGCTATTGTCATAGTTGTTGCGGGCAGCATACTTCATTCACGCCTGGCGATACATTGGGTTGGCGGGGCATCCGGCAAAGCGTTGCTTGAGTAGCACATGATAGATTTCTATTCTATCAGACTAAGCAAGTGCCCAATGTGCTATGAGTGAGTGCATCAACTGCCTAGTGTATGTACACCCGTTCTCGTTAATCGAAACCTAATATATACCCGTTATATTCACGCCTGTGAAAAGCCGGTCTGCTCGACGGCATCGATGAACTTCATATAATAAAGGAAAGCACAATGCGCACTACATCGAAAACCATCCTTTGGCTAGGTATCGTGTTGATCCTCATTACTGGCCTGGTGCGACGGTGTAACATAGCTTCTG
>JAFEAS010000021.1:0-260 GCA_018266315.1 Chloroflexi bacterium SZAS-1
GATGCCAAGAGCCAGGTGACGGTGGAATATGCCCATGGCAAACCAGTGCGCGTCGATACGCTGCTGATCAGCACGCAGCATAGCCCCGATGTCAGCCAGAACCAGATTCGCGAAGATATTATTGAAGATATTTTCCACGCCGTAGTACCAGCTGAACTCATTGACACGCGAACCAAATATTATGTCAATCCAACCGGCCGCTTTGTCACCGGCGGCCCCCACGGCGACGCAGGCCTGACTGGCCGCAAGATCATCGTCGA
>JAFEAS010000021.1:332-30497 GCA_018266315.1 Chloroflexi bacterium SZAS-1
CGCTCGGCGGCGTATGCGGCGCGCTGGGTGGCGAAAAACGTAGTGGCGGCGGGCCTGGCCGACCGCTTCGAGGTGCAGCTGGCCTATGCGATTGGCGTGGCGCGCCCGCTTTCGGTGAGCGTTGAGAGCTTTGGCACCAACAAGATCGACGAAGAGCGCATCGTCAAGCTGATTAATCAGCACTTCGACCTGCGCCCGGGCGCGATCATCCGCGACCTCGATCTGCGCCGACCGATCTACCGCCAGACGGCGGCCTATGGTCACTTTGGCCGCACCGACATCGACCTGCCCTGGGAGCACACGGATAAGGCCGATGCGCTGCGCCGCGCCGCCGAGCTATAGTTTTTTGGGAAGAAAAGCCCAAAGACCCCAAGATGACATTCAGCATCTTGGGGTCTTTGAGTCTGCGTGGCAATAATCAGTGCGGCAACCTACTCGCGCTTTGGCGGTTCGGTGAGGCCAGCCTGCTCAAGCGCCCAGCGCGCGCGCGCGTGGCCGAGGTGCCAGCCAGGCCAACCGCTGTTCTGCTCGCGGGAAACAAGCTCGCCATAGCGCAGCGCCAGCTGGTCGGACACCAGCCGCCGCGCATCGGGATCGAGCTGACCGAGCGCGCCAACCAGCGTGGGCACGGCGTCGGACGAGAGCTGCGTGAGGTATTGTGCATCCACCTCCTCGCTGCTCCGGATCTGCTGATTAACCGGCAAATGCAGCCGCGCAATATTTTCGCGCACAATCAGGGCATCGGGGTTCACGACATTCAGCACCGCCAGGTAGAGCACGGCCAACACCAGCCCACCGACCACGAACAGCTGTGCGCGCTGCCGCAGTAGTGCCAGCAGAAATAGCCCGAGCAGCACCGCCAGCCAGATCATAAAGCTATGGGTGTAGATGCGCAGCTCGGTGTAGCCGTAGGCCGCCTCGTAGAGCGCCATGCGTTGGAAGGCTGAGGCCAGCAGCCCAAGCACCAGCGCAATCATCGCCGTACTTGCGATATTGAAGCTACGCCGCTCGCGCACGCCGGGCCGCCGCGTGATGATCGCCAGCCCACACAGCAACCCCAATGCCAGGCAGGCCACCGCCAATAGCTCGAAGAAGCCGCGCCGCGCATATTCGGCATAGGTCATACCAGTGCGCGCCAAAGTATCCAGCCCGCCGAAGAAATATGCGCCCTGGATCGCCATAAAGCTGCCGAACAGCAGATCGACGGCGACGAGGATGGTACAGGCTTCAACCCAGCCCAAGGAAAGGAGTGCGCGACGCGGCAAACGCAGACGCTGGGTATCGCCCTCAGATGGCAGCTCATCGGTCGGCTCGGCGTCAGCCGGATCGATATAGACGATGCGGGTGAGTGTGCGCGCCATAACAGCGAACGCGCTACCAACCGCTGAGCGCGCGTCGCCGAGCAAAGCCACCGCTAGCGCGCCAGCGCTCACCCAGGCCATCATTGCAATGAAGAAGGCGTGCCCTATCAGCGTGCGCAGATCGAATGGCAGATTAAAGCTGAATAGCTGCTCGACATAGCTCGCGAACACGGTATCGGCGCTAGCGAGCAGCAAGGTAAACAGGCCCAGCACTGGCAGCGCCAGCAGCAGGCCGCAGCCGATCGGGCGCAGTCGCCGGGCGCGCGCACCCTCGCGCGGCAGGGCACGCGCCGCATCGGCAGCCAGCGGTAGCGGCAGCCAGGCTGCATCGGCCCAGCCGCCTACCAGCCGCGCCACTAACGCACCTGGCGACTGGCTGCTCAGCGCAGCACTACAATAGAGTACGGTATCCAGCGCAAGCAGGCCAAGCAGCGCTAGGGTATTAAGAGCGGTGAGGGTTGACGAGGCGCGCCAAGCCAGGCAGACTGCGAAAAACAGCGCGGCAACGGCCAGCCAGCGGTTCGCGCGCGTCGGCTCGCGCCCAGCCCCGGCGGCCAGGGTTTCACGCAACATCAGGGCGAGCGCCACAAACAGCGGTGCCGAAATGCCCAGCGCGCGATCCTGAAAGAGGTAATCGGCGCATAGGCCAAGGGCCAGCGCGGCGTACAGGACGAGGCGATGATTACGCAAGGTTGCCAGCATGGTTGTGCTCCGTTGTGCGATATTTCCCATGCTTGTTATACCGAAGAACGCGGAGGTTTGCGACTGTGCAGGTGCTTATGCCTACGCACCTGAGTGCTTGACTCTGCAAAGCACGAGACGTTACTAAGGTTTTCGCGGCACAAAAACGCCAACAAGCGCCGACTCAGCATGTGTAAGGGTCAGCGCTTGTTGGCAGATACTACATTTTATCCATGTACTACAAATACATTAGGGCTTGGCCTCGGCCCCCAGGCGGCCAAGCAGCACCTGGTAAGGTGCCGGATTGTCGGGATAATACTCAAAGCGCGCCCGCTCGTACCATTGCGTCAGCACCATTGTGCCATCTGCGTTCGGCTCCATCTGCGGCTCAGAGATGGGATAACCGAACAACGCCAGCGACTCGGCAAAGCTCTTGCCCTTGCGCCCATCGAATTCCAGGCCGTGGCTGCTCCAGTAGGCCCAAAACTGCGGCGCTATCGCATGCCCGGTTTGCGCGAAATAGTGGGCTGCCTGTGGGTCGCCTTTGGGCAGGCTCTCCCACGGGCGGCCCTGGCGAGCCAGCAGATCGGCACCCAGGCGGCTCAACTGCACGTTATACGGCGCTTTATTTTCGGGATGCGCCTCGAAGCGCCCGCGCTCAAACCACTGGCTGCGGAAGCCGTTTTCGACCTTCGCTGTATCGAGCGGGAAGCCAAAGATCGGCAAACCGCCGTGCATATGCCAGTAGCGCTGGAAATCGCCCGATAGGCCGTAGCCCGTCTCAGGAAACACTTCCTGGTTGAAATCAAACGCATTCGCGAAATCATTGGCGGCGGCGTCGCGGGCGTTCAGCGCGGGCAAGTTCCAGCGCGTCTCGATAAACTTCAAGATCGAGGTAGTATCATACTGGGTGTGATCAACAAAGCCCTGCTTGGCATAGGGCGAAATGATGATCGCAGGCACGCGCGTGCCCGGCCCCCAGCGGTCGATCTTCGGCGGCGCAACATGATCCCAGCGCCCGCCATTCTCATCATAGGTGATGATGATCGCGGTATCCTTCCAGTATGGGCTATTCTGCACCGCGCGCACCAGATCGGCCACGTGCTGTTGGCCGCGCAGCAGGCTGGTGTAGCCCGGATGCTCGTTATCGGGGCCAAGCGGCTTCACAAACGATACGCTCGGCAGCGTGTTATTGGATAAAGCCGCCAGGAAATCGCCCTCGTCTTTCAAATGGGCCGCCTTGGCTGCCGTTCCATCGGCGTAGTTCGCGAAGTAGGCAAACGGCTGATGATGATACTGGAAGAGCGGAGCCGGATGGCCCGCCAGCGCATCATTCCAGCCGCCCGCATACCACGCCCACGATACCTGCTTGGCGCTCAAGCGATCGCCAATCGTGGGCAATGTCTGCTGGGGAACGAGCAGAGCTGTATTCGTAATTGTGGGCGGATGCGGGCTATTCACGGTGAACGAGGTATTGACTACATAGCCATCGGGTGTCACCGCCCCATCCTTCACCATCATGCCATTCGCGTCGAGCTGGGCCACAAGGCTGGCGGGCGCATTCGGCCACACGGGGCTACACGCACACATGAGCCAGAAATGGTTGAGGAAGGAACCGCCGAACGCCGCATGGAAGAAGTTATCGGCCATGGTGTAATGCTGCGCCAGCTGCCCCTCAGGCATAGTGCTCGCGTCGTAATAGCTCATGGTTAGCCCAGCCGCATCGCTCCACGCCACAAACTTGTCCATCTTGCCGCCATCGATCTGGTATTGCTGCTGGTAAAACCGATGAACCAGGTCGCCGGTGTTTTGGTCGGCTGGCACGTAGGTGGCGGTATTAAACGGTGCGACAGGAAGGTTCGCCGGGAAGCGCGGATCGGGTGCAGCGGGCTTGAGCCGCGTATCAACCGGCTGGGGGAGCGTGGGGTAGGGCTGACCATTCTTATCGACTTGCTTCACCGCATCGCCTGCATTGGCGATGCCATTGGCACCTGGAAACAGACCATACAAACCGTCGAAGCTCCAATTCTCCTGGAAGATCACAATCACATGGTTGATCTTGTTGAACTTACCAACCGCCTGCGCTTGCGGTGCCCATAGGCTCGCACCTACGAGCATTCCGACCATGAGAAAGACCACAGCTCTGCGTACTAATCCCATACCTGCCTCCTTACTATTATGGCTATACGGCAGAGAGATCGTAGTGTGAGTCTGCTATGCTCAGGTTAAGCTTTGTGGTGGTTTGTGTTTAGAAAGCAGCAACGTTGTTACGCTCATAAAGCGTAACAACCAGCAACATATATGCCAGGATTTGTTATGAGGAACTGTGTCTAAAACACCGCGTCAACCGCCAGCGCGGCGGCCAGGCGCTGCTGGTATTCGGCGCGCGAAATCTCGATCGTGCCGAACTGGAGCATATGCTCACCAACTATATACTGCGAATCAAGCAGCACAAAGCCGCCGCGCCGCAGCCGCTCGACGAGATGCACCAGCGCAACTTTGCTGGCATCGGTAGCGCGGCTGAACATGCTCTCGCCCGCGAACAGCCCGCGCACCGCGACGCCATACAGCCCGCCAACGAGCTCATCGCCCGCCCAGGCCTCAACGCTATGCGCGAAGCCCAGCGTGTGTAGCTCGCTATATGCCGTCACCATCGCATCCGAGATCCAGGTGCCATCGTGGCCGGGGCGTGGCGCGGCACACGCCAGCATCACCTCGCGAAAGCAGGTATTGACGCGAATCTCGAAGCCGCCATTGCGCACGCGCCGCGCCAGCCGCTTCGGAACGTGGAACGTATCGAGGGGAATGATTGCGCGCCGCTTGACATCGTACCACTGGATCGTGCCGTCGTCGTCGGCCATCGGGAACAGGCCCTGGCAGTAGCCAGCAAGCAGCATGTTGGAGGAAAGCGCCATAGGAAGGAAGCGCGCGTGATGCGTTGCGCGTGTATTCAGGCACGCAACGCATCACTGTGCATCTAGCTACACCTCAACGAAATACGATTTACACGCCGCCGAGAGCAGCTCGCGCGACATCGTGGGCTGGGTGCGGGTAAAGCGCGCAATATCAATCAGCTGGTCGATCAGGTCGCGCGGGTGGCAGGCGCGCAATTCCAGGTTGCGCTTGCCATATTCCTGTTCAAGCAGGTAGCGCAGCCCTTCGTCGCTATAGGGTACGTTCTTCGCCTTACAGATGCGCCGCAGAATTTCGCGATACTCGGGTGCAGAGGGGTTACCAACCTCGATCTTGTAGCGAATACGCCGCAGGAAGGCTTCATCAACCAGCTGCTTTGGCTCGATATTCGTCGAGAAAATAATCAGCTGGTCGAACGGCACATCGATCTTCTTGCCAGTATGCAGCGTCAGAAAATCCTGGCGCTTTTCCAGCGGCACAATCCAGCGGTTCAGCAGCTCGCGTGGGCGCACCTGCTGGCGGCCAAAGTCGTCGATCAGGAACAGGCCGCCATTCGCCTTCATTTGCAGCGGCGCTTCGTAATATTTACTGTACTCGTCGTACACCAGGTCGAGCGAGTCGAGGTTAAGCTCGCCACCTGCAATAACGATTGGGCGCTTGGAAAGCACCCAGCGCTTGTCGTAGGTGTGCTCAAGCTGTGTCGGCACCGGCACACGGTCGTGGTGGATGGGGTCGAACACGCGGATGATCTGTCCGTCGATGATCACGGCATGCGGGATCATAATCGTATCGGACATGAGCTTCGACACGGCCTCGGCGATGCTAGTTTTGCCATTGCCCGCGTGCCCAAACAGGAAGATCGACTTGCCTGAGTTGATCGCCGGGCCAAGCTGCTGTAGCAGCGCCTCGCCAATCACCAGGTGCGCAAACGCCTGGCGAATCGAATCTTCGGTAATAACCAGCCCCTGTGTGCTCTGCCGCTGCATCATTTCGGTATACGCTTGCAGCGTTACCGGGGCCGGGCCAAGGTACTGCGTGCGCTCGCCCACCTCTTTGGCACGCTCAACGCCGCGAACGCTGGCCTGGTAGCGGTAGGCTTTCTCGCCAATGCCGCCCGTGCCCTTGATCTCGCACATTTGCTCACGGCGCAGGTAGCTAATTGCCTGATCAATCACATTATCGTAGGGCAGGTGCAGCAGGTCGACGATCTGCTGGCCGGTCATTTCGCCGATCAGGTAGAGCGCGCGTACAATCATGTCGGAGATAAAGGTCATCGACAGGCCGGTGTCGTCGATGCTGCGCGGGCGCGGCGGCAATTGGGGCGCGGCTTGCTGTGCTTCGTTCAGGGGCACAGAGGTGAGTGGCTGTTGCATTGGTGGCCTCCATTCCGATCTATGGGCGGGCCGCGCAGATGGCTGTGCCCGTTCCTGATGCCAAAGACATTGTACGATTGCCCAAGCAGTATAGCATAGTGAGGTTGGCACCGCAATAATCGGTCACGCAGACGCTACGACACCCGCACGAATAGCCATTTCTTCACGAAGCTGAAGGTTTGTTCTCGAAATACTGCTACAAGTAAGGCTATTAGCCTACGAACAGGCGGGGCAAACAGCACTGCCTGGCCCACTAGAATGCGCTATATTCACTCCCTAATAATGCCAGAGCCTCTTGCAGAAACGCCATCGCTATTGCCATTGGCCCAAAAAACAAGTGCTATAATAGGCGGGCCATCCCATTATCATGCCAAGAATCCGCCTTGTTGCTGAAAGGAAATGGAGGCATGACCCCAAGCTATGCAAACGATAAACACTGACGTTTTAGTTATTGGCGGCGGTGCCACAGGTGTAGGCGTATTGCGTGATCTGGCATTGCGCGGCATTCGCGCTGTGCTGGTAGAGAAAGGCGACCTGACCCACGGCACCAGTGGCCGCTATCATGGACTGCTCCACAGCGGTGGCCGGTATGTGGTGAAAGACCCACAATCGGCGACCGAATGTGCCCACGAAAACGAAGTGCTGCGCCGGATTATGCCGCACTGCCTGGAAGATACAGGCGGCCTGTTTGTGGTAACCCCCGCCGACGACGAAAGCTATGCCGACCGCTTTGTAGCTGGCTGCCGCGCAACGAGCGTACCTGTTAACGAAATTTCGGTGCGCGAGGCGCTACGCCGCGAACCACTGCTCAACCCACGCATCAGCCGCGTATTTGAAGTGCGCGATGGCTCAGCCGACTCATTTCTGGCGGCACATGTGAATGCCGAGGACGCCGTACGCCACGGCGCGCAGGTGTGTACCTACCATGTGGTCAAGGCGCTCATGCGCGAGGGCGACCGCATTACCGGCGCAGTGTGCGAAAACATGCGCACCGGCGAAGATGTCCATATTCACACCAGCTATATTGTGAATGCTGCCGGTGCCTGGGCTGGGAAAATTGCCGAGCTGGCCAAGGTGAAAGTGACGGTTGTGCCTGGGAAAGGCACCATGGTCGCCATGAATCACCGCGTGCTCAACACGGTGGTGAATCGCTGCAAGATGCCCGCCGATGGCGACATTATTGTGCCCATTCGCACGGTAGCCGTGATTGGCACCACCGATGTCCATGTGCCCGACCCGGATGTGTTCGGGATTGAGGCGTGGGAAGTTGAGCGCATGCTGAGTGAAGGCGAGCAGCTAGTGCCGGGCATCAGCCGTGCGCGTGTGCTACGCGCCTGGGCGGGCGTGCGGCCCCTGTATAAAGACCAGGATGTCGCCGACGACCGCGATATTCCACGCACCTACAAGCTACTCGATCACGAAACCCGCGATGGCGTGAAAGGAATGATTAGCATTGTGGGCGGGAAGTGGACAACCTACCGCATGATGGCGCAAGAGGCCGTGGATGCGGTGGCGCAGAAGCTGGGCGTGCAGGCCGAATGCCGCACCCACCTGGAGCCGCTGCCGAATATTGGCGATTGGGGCCAGGGTAAGCCAGTAACCTCAGGCCAGGCAGTGCGCCCACTCACCAGCACAGCCGACCTACCGCCGCCCGCCTACTTCTGGATGGGCGAGCCGCTGGCGCATGTCGAAGCCGCCGATAGCTACGGCAACCTGATCTGCGAATGCGAGCTGGTAACGCGCGACCGCGTAGTGCAGGCCATCACCACCGGCAGAGCCTCGAATATCGACGACATTCGGCGCGACACACGCCTGGGTATGGGGCCATGCCAGGGCGGCTTTTGCACGTACCGCGCCGTTGCCCTGTGGAACGAGTTTAAGCGCGGCACACTGCCCGCGCCCAGCCAAGCGGCAGCATCTGGCGGTGAGCCAGAGCCAGCCAGCCACAGTGTTGCACTGCTGCGCCACTTCTTACAAGAACGCTGGAAAGGGTTGACCGCGATCACCTGGGGCGACCAGCTGCGTCAGGCCCGGCTCGACGAGATCATCTATCTCGATACGCTGGGGCTGGATCTGCTGCCTGCACCCACGCCCACCGATCAGAATGCACCTGAGATGGTGACCGCCCACCCGGCTATCGCGACGGAGTATCACGCAATGTAGCGTGAACGGGTGTGCGCCCACTGCGCCGCGCAGGCAACATCGTTCTGTCGCTACGCTGGCGGGCATACATCCACTCACTGTTCAGGAGCACTATGCGAGACACAGTTGTTATTGGCGCGGGGCTGGCGGGTCTGATGGGCGCACTCGCGCTCGCCGATGCCGGCCACCGCCCATTGCTGCTAGCCAAAGGCCAGGGCGCAACGCACTGGACATCGGGTACGATTGATGTATGGGGCGCCGCCGACGGCAGCCTGCGCGAAGCCATAACCGGGCTGGTCGCCAGCAACCCCCAGCACCCTTACGCGCGCACCGGCTTCGCTAGCCTTGAAGCCGCTGTTGCGCGCTTCCGCGCCCTTACCGAAGCCGCGCGTTATCCGTATGTTGGCAGCTTCGAGCGGAATGTGCTGCTGCCTACGGCGCTCGGTGCGCTGCGGCCCGCCGCCTTCTTCCCAGCCACCATGGCCGCGGGCGACATGCGCCTGCCTGGCCCGGTACTACTGGCGGGCTTCCACGAGCTGCGCGATTTCTTCCCACCACTGGCGGCAGCCAACCTGGCCGCCCAGGGCATCGATGCACGCGGCACCTACCTGAACCTGCCACCAATCAAGCGCAAGCTCGATTTCAATACCCGCAGCTTCGCGCAACTGTTCGACGACCCCGCCTTCCGCGAGGATGTGGGGCGGCAGCTACGGGCTGCTCGCGGCGACGCCACCCGCATTGGCCTGCCCGCCGTGCTCGGGCTAAAAGACCCGCTCGCTGTGGTTGGGCATTTGCAGCAGCTAAGCGGCGCGCAGGTGTTTGAAATCCCCACCCTGCCACCTTCGATGCCGGGCGTGCGCCTGTACACCATCTTCCGCGATGCGCTGGTGAAAGCTGGCGCGCGGATTCAGATCGGCGCAGAGGTGCTGCGCGGGGCAGCGGCCAATGGCAAACTTAACGCGGTCTTTTCAGCTGCCGCCGCGCGCGAGCAAGAGCACCACGCCAGCACCTGGCTGCTGGCGACCGGTGGCATTGCGGGCGGCGGGGTGCGCACCGACTACACTGGCGCGGTGTGGGAAACCGCACTCGGGCTGCCCTTGCGCGCACCGACCGGGCGCGGCGAGTGGTTTGCCCCGCGCTTCCTCAACGAAGCCGGCCACCCGATCTATCAGGCGGGCATCGCTACCAATGAGCAGCTGCGCCCGCTCGATGAGAGCGACACCGTCGTGTATAAGAATGTAGCGATCGCAGGCGCAGCCTTGGCGGGCTGCGACCCGATCCGCGAGCGCTGCTATAGCGGCATGGCGCTGGCAACCGGCTGGCATGCCGGGCAATTACTGGCGGGGGCAAACGAGTAGCGCGCCGCAAGAACCATTCAACGCCTTGCGGCGTTCGCGGTGTTTTCTCACCTGGCACGAATTACGTGGTCGCCATGGTTCGTCTTCGGCAGAGCAGTTCGTTGCAATTATCGTGTGCATTATTGGCGATGCCGCAGGCAAAATTGTCGCCGCACAGAGGCCATCGCGCGACCCGCGTCATTTAACAGAAGAGGTAGATTGTGGCTACAATTCCACACGATCATATCGAGCTTTCACTCGAAAACTCACTTGATCACTGTATCAAGTGCAATATCTGCACCGCCGCCTGCCCGGTGAGCGCCGTTACCGATCTGTTCCCCGGCCCCAAATATGTCGGGCCGCAGGCGCAGCGCTTCCGCAAACCTGGCCAACCCACCCCCGATGAATCGGTCGATTATTGCTCGGGCTGCCGGGTGTGCAACGAAGTATGCCCCACTGGCGTGCGCGTGATGGAGCTAAACACCCGCGCCAAGGCCGCGATTGTCGAGCAGAATGGTGTGCCGCTACGCACCTGGCTGCTTGGCTACCAATATCTGTTTGGCAAGCTCGCCTGTGGGCCGTTGGCACCGCTGGCAAATGTTGGTGCGCGCAACCCACTGCTGCGTATGCTTGTCGAGCGCACTGTGAAGATCGCGCGCAACGCGCCGCTGCCAACCTTCAGTACCTATAGCTTCCGCTCATGGTTTAAGAAGCGCCCGAAGCAGCAGGCCGCGCCAACCAAGAAGAAGCAGGTAGTCTACTTCCATGGCTGTTCAACTGAATACTACGAGCCGCGCGTGGGCCAGGCCGCCGTCGAAGTGCTTGAGCGCAATGGCTTCGAGGTTATTCTGGCAAAACAGGGCTGCTGCGGGCTACCGCTGCTTTCGAATGGCGCGTTTAAGCCTGCGCGCAGCCACCACGAATATAATGTCGAGCAGCTCTTACCCTATGCTCAGCAGGGTATTCCAATCGTTGGCACCAGCACCAGCTGTACGCTCACGCTGAAAGAAGAAGCGCCCGAGCTGCTCGGCATGCACGAAACCGCTGTGCGCCTGGTATCGGAAAATACCTACGATATTTTCGAATTCCTGCGTATGCTGCATCAGCGTGGCGAGCTGAATACGAACTTCAAGCCGCTCAACCGCACGATGCCCTACCACGCGCCCTGCCAGCTACGCGCCCACAACCTGGGCCGCCCAGCGCTCGATATTCTTGAGCTAGTGCCAGGCCTCCAGCTTAACGAAAGTAACGCCGCATGCTGTGGGCTGGCGGGCAGCTATGGCTACAAGGCCGAAAAATACCAGATTGCCATGGATGTAGGCGCAGGCTTGTTTGAGTTTGTGCGCGCCAGCGGCAGCGATACCGCTGTGTGCGATTCGGAGATTTGCCGCTGGCAGATTGCGCACGGTAGCGGGCTAACAATGCGCCACCCGATTGAGATTCTGCGCCAGGCTTACGGCGACGAGTAGGATCGCCCATGGCGCGGCAGGTTGTGCACCGCTTTTTGGAGAAATGCGGCAGGAGGTAGCCCAACCTCCTGCCGCGCTTTTTTATGTGGGATTTTTGCTTGTCATGCCTGCGCCTGCGGCAGCCTGCTCCGTTGCCTCGTTTCTTGATGCTGTCAACAGCACCAAGGAAATAAAGACTTGCTCGGTAAGCGATCGAGCGTGTTATAATGGCATTACTTCACCACGCACCGCCCCGCCCGACTTCCTCGCACTTTGGAAATCGTGCCTCTCCAAAAGAAGGGGGCAACATGTCGCCTTTTGGCGATTTTCTTCACAATCGACTATCGGCTATGATTAGAAGCATCTGCAGAGCATACTAGCGGATGCAAAGGAGCTTGACATGCAAATCTACCTCGACACCGCGAACCTCGATGAGATCCGCGAAGCCGCCAGCTGGGGCATACTCAGCGGCGTCACCACCAACCCCACCCTGATCGCGCGTGAAAAGGGTGCCGATTTCAAAAGCACCATTAGCGAAATTGCCACGCTGGTGGATGGCCCGATTAGCGCCGAAACTATCTCGCTCGATGGCGAGGGCATGATCAAAGAAGGGCGCGAGTTCGCCCAGTGGCACCCGAATGTAATTGTAAAAGTACCCAGCACCACCGAGGGCTTGAAAGCCGTGTATCAGCTGGCAAAAGATGGTATTCGCACCAACGTCACGCTGTGCTTTAATGCCGCTCAGGCGCTGCTGGCCGCGCGCGCTGGTGCCTTCATTATTAGCCCATTTGTGGGCCGCGTGGATGATACAGGCGTGGAAGGTATGACGCTTATTCGCGAGATTGCCCAAATCTACCGCGCCGATCCCGCGATCAAAACCTTGATTCTCTCGGCCTCGATCCGCCACCCGCGCCACATCATCGATTCTGCGCTGGCCGGGGCAGATATCGCTACCTGCCCATTCAAGGTGCTCCAGCAGAGCATGAAGCACCCGCTGACCGACAAAGGTATCGAGCAGTTTCTGGCCGATTGGCGCGCCCGCCAATAGCCGGTATGCGCCAAGTATGAAAGATGAAGAACAACTATGACCGAAGCATACACCGACATTGATCAGCTCGCCGTTAATACCCTGCGCATGCTCTCGATCGATGGTGTGCAGGCGGCGAATTCAGGGCACCCCGGGCTGCCGCTGGGGGCCGCCCCCATGGCCTATGTGCTGTGGTCGCGCTTTTTGCGCTTCAACCCCACCGATCCGCACTGGCCCGACCGCGATCGCTTCATCCTTTCGCCGGGCCACGGCTCGATGCTGCTATACAGCCTGCTGCACCTGTTCGGCTACGATCTCTCGCTCGACGAGCTGAAACACTTCCGCCAGTGGGGCGCAAAAACCCCCGGTCACCCCGAAGTGGGCATGACACCGGGTGTGGAAGTAAGCACCGGCCCGCTAGGTCAGGGCTTTGGCAACGGCGTAGGCATGGCCATGGCCGAAGCGTTTCTCGCGGCGCACTATCGCCGGGGCGATGCTTCACCGATCGACCACTATACCTACGCGATCGTCTCCGATGGCGATTTGATGGAGGGTGTCGCCGCCGAGGCCGCCTCGATGGCAGGTCACCTCAAGCTCGGCAAGCTAATCTACCTCTACGACGACAACCTGATCTCACTCGATGGCCCAACCAACCTGGCCTTCACCGAAAATGTGCTTGAGCGCTTCGACTCCTATGGCTGGCACACCTCGCGCGTGAGCGATGGCAACGACCTGGAGGCAATCGACGCTGCCATTCGCGCTGCCCAGCAGGATGAGCGGCCCTCGCTGATCGCGGTACGCACAATCATTGGCTTTGGTAGCCCCAAGGCAGGCACCAGCAAGGTGCATGGCGAGCCATTAGGTGCCGATGGCGTGCGCAAAACCAAAGAATATTACGGCTGGAACCCCGACCAGAGCTTTGTTGTGCCCGCCGAGGCGGCTGCGCGTGCACGCGAGGCCGGTGCGCGTGGTGCCAAGCTCCAGGCTGAATGGCAGCAGCGCTTCGCCGCCTATCGTGCCGAGAACCCCGAGGCCGCGCAGCAGTTCGAGCTGTCCTTCGCGGACAAACTGCCCGAGGGGTGGCAATCGGCACTGCCCAGCTTCGCGGCCGGCACCGAGCTTGCCACGCGCGAGGCCAGCGGCAAGGCGCTCGATGCCTTGCGCGAGCGCATTCCCTGGCTGCTGGGCGGCTCAGCCGACCTGGCAGGCTCAACTAAAACGCCGATGGTTACCGATGGCAGCTTCCAGCCCGGCGCGTATGGCAGCAACGTGGTGTGGTTTGGTGTGCGCGAACACGGGATGGGCGCGGCGCTGAATGGCATGGCCGCGCATGGTGGCGTGCATGCTTATGGCGGTACCTTCTTCACCTTCTCCGATTACATGCGCGGGGCGATTCGCGTAGCGGCGCTCTCGCACCACCCGGTCGCCTACGTATTCACGCACGATAGCATTGGCCTCGGCGAGGATGGCCCAACCCACCAGCCGATCGAGCAGATTGCCTCGCTGCGTGCTATGCCGAATATGCTGGTCATTCGCCCGGGCGATGCCAACGAAACCAGCTTCGCCTGGCAAGCCGCACTGGAAAACACCCATGGCCCGACATCGCTCATCCTCAGCCGCCAGAAGATGCCAACCTTCGACCGCAGCGGTATGGCCGGGGCCGAGGGCACCTTACGCGGCGCATATGTGCTGGTGGATGCCGCAGGCGGCGCGCCCGATCTTATTCTCATGGCAACTGGCTCGGAGCTAGCACTGGCAGTTGAGGCGCAGGCCCAGCTCACCGGGCAGGGTGTGCGCACACGCGTGGTCAGCTTCCCTAGCTGGGAGCTGTTCCTGGCCCAATCGCAGGAATACCGCGATAGTGTGCTACCACCCAGTGTTACCGCGCGCATCTCGATCGAGGCGGGCGTAGGCCAGGGCTGGCACCGCTGGGTGGGCGACTGCGGCATTGTGATGGGCATTGAACATTTTGGCGCATCGGCACCGTATAAAGAGATATACCAGCACTTCGGCCTGACGGTGAGCGATATTGTGAATAACGGCCTGCACTTGCTTGAGCGCAGCACAACCTAGCGCTAGCCGCTACCAGCCAGTAAGGTAGCTGCGCAGAAAACGCTATCGATACAAAGTGTGAAGGTTCGGGGGCCGCTGTGCCGCCCGAACCTTTGGCTTTCTGGCAGTTATGTGTGGCACCGCGGGCCACTGAAGCGTGCCTGCTATACCAGCATAATCTTGCTGCTCTTAAATACACGCGTTACGCGATTGCCCATATTTGAAGAATATTGCCTGCGGCAGCATGGTACCAAACTGTTTTTTGTGTTCTGTGGTTGGCGCTTCGCGCCAACCACAGAACACGATGATACAAAAGTACCGCTCTGCCGAAGGCGAAAAAAGTCCACTGCGTAACGCGTGTTAAATACAGAAATTATAAGGCTAGTTGCATATTGTGCAACGCATAATTGACAGGCGCTTACGAGGCTGCTATACTGCCCGCCAATTGCATATGGCTCATCGAGAGGGGTGGAGGGATCGGCCCTGTGAAACCCCGGCAACCCCCAGAGGTACGGCAAAAGCGTTAAGGCAAAAAGTAAAAGTGATGGCGGTAGAGTACCCCTTTACTTTTTACTCTTTGGCTTTTGCCTTCCGAAGGCCCGGTGCTAACTCCGACAGCGCAAGCTGGGAGATGAGGAATGAAGCGACCTCACGCCAGCGCGTGGGGTATTTTTATGCCACAACCAACCAACTGGGCCCAGCAGCTGCGCCTGTGGGCCGACGAACTACGCGCAATCGCCAACGAAGGCCTCCATTGGGGTGGCGATAACCCATATAACCAGCATCGCTTCAGCCGTGTTCGCCGCATCGCCGCCGAGCTGTTTAGCGCCCAATCGCCCGCGCCCGCCGACGTCGTTGAGCAATACTTCACCGCCGATGCCCTCCACCTCGCGCCCTACCCCGCGGGCGATGCGGCAATCTTCAACACCGTCGGCGAGATTCTACTGATTCAGCGCCGCGACGACCAGCTGTGGGCGATACCGGGCGGCGGCTTCGAAGTGGGCGAAACGCCCGCCGAGGCGACCTGTCGCGAGGCGTGGGAAGAAACTGGCATGGCTGTCGAGCCGTTACGCCTGGTAGGCGTGTACGACTCGCGGCTCTGTGGTAGCCGCACCCAGGCACACCTGTATCAGTTCGTGCTGCTATGCCGCCCGCGCGATGCGCACACCCAACCGACCGTGAGCAACGAGACGCTCGACGTGCGCTGGTACGCCGAAGGCGCGCTGCCGCCGCTTTCGCCCGGCCACGCCACGCGCATCGCCGACGCATTTCGCTGCTGGCATGATCCCTGCTGGCAGGCAGTGTTCGATACAAATAGTACCCAGGAGAATAATAGACCGTGACAAATACGACCACCCCCCCCTACCTCGAAGCGCTACGCGAGCGCGTGCTGATCTACGACGGCGCGATGGGCACCAGCATCGACACCTTCAGCTTAAGCGCCGACGATTATGGCGGCGAGCGCACCAATGGCAACCGCGACTACCTGGCGATCACGCGGCCCGACGTGATTGAGCAGATCCATACCTCATTCATGGAGGCGGGCTGCGATGTGCTCGAAACCAATACCTTCCAAAGCTCGCGCCTGCGCCTGGAAGAGTGGGGCCTGGCCGAGCGCACCGCCGAGCTGAACATCGCCGCCGCCCGGCTGGCCCGCCGCGTCGCCGACCGCTACGCAGCCCAGGATGGCCGCCCGCGCTATGTCGCTGGCTCGATTGGCCCAACCGGCAAGCTGCCATCTTCCGACGACCCGGCGCTCGCGAACATCACCTTCGATGCGCTATCCGACATGTTCTACGAGCAGGCCAGCGCGCTGATTGCGGGCGGCGTGGATGTGCTGCTGGTCGAAACCAGCGTCGATATTCTGGAAGTGAAAGCCGCACTCGATGGCATTCGCCGCGCGAAACGCGAAACTGGTAGCGGCGTGGCGGTGCAGGCCCAGATCTTTCTCGATCTCTCGGGCCGCATGCTGCTCGGCACCGAAGTGCCAGCGGTTATCGCCACGCTTGAGGCCATGCCCGTAGATGTGATTGGCCTGAACTGTAGCACCGGCCCCGAGCATATGCGCGAGGCCATTCAGTACCTGTGCGCGCACTCGCGCCTGCCGATCTCGTGCATCCCCAACGCCGGGCTGCCGCTCGAAGTCGATGGTGAGACGGTGTACCCAATGCAGCCCGAGCCGTTCGCGCGCATCCTGGGCGAGTTTGTGCGCGAATATGGCGTGAATGTGGTCGGCGGCTGCTGTGGCACCACGCCCGCGCACCTACGTGCGCTGCGCGCAGCGGTCGGCTACGACCGCGCCCCAACCACGCGCGAAATCGAATACATCCCCAGCGTGTCGTCGGGCGTGAAGGCCGCCGCGCTGCGCCAGGATATTACCCTTACGATGATTGGCGAGCGCGTGAACACGCTTGGTTCGCGCAAGGTAAAGCGGCTGCTGCTGAACGACGACTATGACGGTGTGCTCGAAGTCGCGCGCGAGCAGGTGGACGGCGGCGCGCACCTACTGGATGTGTGCGTTGCTACAACCGAGCGCGCCGACGAAAAAGAGCAGATGGTAACGCTGCTGAAAAAGCTTACCATGAACGTTGAGCTGCCGCTGGTGATCGACACCACCGAGGCCGATGTGCTCAAAGCCGCGCTGGAAACGTACCCGGGGCGCGCGGTGATCAACTCGCTCTCGCTTGAAGGCGGGCGCGGCGAAAAGCTCGACCGCACGCTGCCGCTGCTGGCGCGCTATGGCGCGGCGGCCATGGCCATGACCATCGACGAAGACGGGATGGCGCACACCGCCGAGCGCAAGCTGGCCATTGCCCAGCGCATTGCGCAGATCGCCCGCGATGAGTATGGCGTCCCCGCCGAGGCGCTGATCTTCGATGTGCTGACCTTCCCAATCACCACCGGGCAGGAAGAGCTGCGCCGCGCCGCGATCGAAACGATTGAGGGCATTCGCGCGGTCAAGCAGAATATCCCCGGCTGCTTCACCACGCTGGGCGTTTCCAACCTGAGCTTTGGCGTAGCGCCACACGCCCGCGCCGCGCTCAACTCGGTGTTCCTCAAGCATGCGGTCGATGCTGGCCTCGACACCGCAATTATCAACCCAGCGCACGTTACGCCCTACGCCGAAATTCCCGCCGAGCAGCGCGCGCTCTGCGAAGACCTGATCTTCAACCAGCGCGAGGACGCGTTGGCGCGTTTCATTCAGTTTTTCGAGCAAAATACCGCCGCCGAGAGCGAGAGCAAGGCCGACCCGACCGCCGGGCTGAGCGTGGCCGAGCGCCTGCACTGGAAGATCCTCCATCGCAAGAAAGACGGCGTGGAAGAAGATATTGACATACTGATGGCCGAGCGGATGGGCCTGTCGGTTGAGCAATTCAAGGCATATGGTGTAGCTTCGGCAGAAGAACCTGCGGAACGACCCGGCGAATCGCATACGCTAATGGCGCGCGGCGACGCGGCGGTCGATATTCTCAACAATGTGCTGCTCCCGGCGATGAAGGAAGTGGGCGACCTGTTCGGCGCGGGCCAGCTCATTCTGCCATTTGTGCTACAAAGCGCCGAGGTGATGAAGAAGACCGTGGCCTACCTGGAACAGTACCTCGACAAGCTCGACGGCGCGACCAAGGGCAAAGTGGTACTGGCGACCGTGTACGGCGACGTGCACGACATTGGCAAGAACCTTGTCCACACCATTCTGGCGAACAACGGCTATACCGTGTACGATCTGGGCAAGCAGGTGCCGCTCAACACCATCATCGAAAAGGCGGTTGAGGTTGGTGCCGACGCGATTGGCCTTTCGGCGCTGCTGGTAAGCACCTCGAAGCAGATGCCGCTGTGCGTGCAAGAGCTGCACCGGCGTGGGCTGAGCTTCCCGGTGCTGGTGGGCGGCGCGGCAATTAACAAGCAGTACGGCCAGCGCATCACATTTGTGGGCGAGGAAGAACCCTATGAGTCGGGCGTGTTCTATTGCAAGGATGCTTTCGCGGGCCTTGAGACGATGGACAAGCTGGCCGACCCAGCGATACGCGCGCAGTTCGTACAGCAGACCATTCTCGACGCGGCGCAAGTGCTGCACCAGCAGCAGCGCGGGCGCGTGGCGCTCGCCGAACTGGGGCAGGCCACCCGCAACGACACCGCGCGCTCGAATGTGCGCAGCGCGCCGGTGCCAACGCCGCCCTTCTGGGGCGCGCAGGTGGTCACGCGCATCAAGCTGCAAGATGTGGTCGATTGCCTGGATCGCAACGCGCTGTACCGGCTGCAATGGGGCGCGAAAAATGCCAAGGGTGCCGAATGGGAGCGCTTGCAGGGCGAATTCGACGTGAAGGTGCGCGAGCTGCTGCGCGAGGCCGAGCGCGATGGCTGGCTCGAGCCGAAAGTCGTGTATGGCTATTTCCCAGTGCAGAGCGCAGGAAATGATCTGATCGTGTACGACCCGGCGAGTGTACGCGGTGAAACAAGCGCGCCCCCCCGCGAACTGACGCGCTTCGTCTTCCCACGCCAGCCCGCGCGCGAGCGACTGTGCCTGGCCGATTATTTCCGCCCAGTCACGAGCGGCGAGTACGATGTAGCCGCCTTCCAAATCGTCACGATGGGCACGCGCGTAGATGAGCTAACCGAGGAATTGCAGCGCGTCGGCGACTACAGCCGCAGCTACTACATTCACGGCCTTAGCGTCTCGCTGGCCGAAGCGCTGGCCGAATATACCAACCGCGTGGTGCGCCAGAGCCTGGGCCTGCGCGGCGAACAGGGCAAGCGCTACTCGTGGGGCTACCCGGCCTGCCCAGACCTGGACGAGCATGCCAAGCTGTTCGGCATTCTGCCCGCCGAGCGCATTGGTGTCACGCTGACCGAGGCGTTTCAGCTAGTGCCCGAGCAAAGTACCGCCGCAATCGTCATTCACCACCCCGACGCGAAATACTTTAGCATTGGCTCCGCCGCTGAGCGCGCCGAGGGCGATGTGGCGGCGGTAGGGGTGTAAGGGCGGCGCAGCGACATGACGCATTACGCACTACGCTCGGGTGGAGAACGTAGTGCGTATGTCGCTGCGCCGCCTGGCCTTGGATTAGGAGATATGCGCCAGAATGGGCTGCCGTTCAGCGCCTAGCCGCTCCAACAAAGCCAGCGCATACGCTGGGCCAGGCAGCTTCACAATCTCATCGCGCATACGCGTGGCTGCCTGGCGGGAGCGCGGCTCAGCCAGTACGGTAGCAACGGCAGTGTGCACTTGTGCGGGTGTAGCATCAACCGCATCCAATGCCTGCCCGAGGCCCAGCGCAATGCAGCGCGCCGCATTCAGCGGCTGGTCGGCACCCATCGGCAGAATGACCAACGGCAGCCCATGCGCCAGCGCCCCCAGAATACTTCCCGAGCCACCATGCGAAACCACAGCAGCGCAAGACGGGAGGATGCTGGCCTGCGCAATATACTGCTCGATACGAATATTGGCAGGTTGCGGCCCAAATTCGGCCGGGTCAATCTCGCGCCCCACGGTCGCAATCACCGCAATCGGCAGCTCGCGTAGGCCAGCCAACACACGTTGAAACAGATCGCCCGACTCAATATTAAAGACCGTACCAAGTGTAAAATACACCGTTGGAGTGGCGCGTGGGCGCGTGAGCGCAGCTGTGTGCAAACGCATTGAATGGGCAGTATCTGGCAGTGGAAAGGCTGGGTCGCGAAAGCTGGGCGGGAATGGCGACAGCACCAGATAGCGGTGCAACATCGTCAGCTCGGGGTCGGGTGGAAGCTTATGCTCAGCTCGCAGCTGGCTCAGCGGCGCGGCCACAACGCTGTGCCGCACAAACGAGCCGGACGCAATAACCTGCACCGACGCATAGGGCAAACCCAGGCGCTCGGCCGCCAGCATACTGCCGAAATCAATCTCATCACAAACCACCACATCGGGCTGCCAGCTGGCGCACAGTTCCAGTAGCGCAGCGGCGCGAATGCGGGCCGTGCGGCTCGCATAGCCTTCGCGCAGCGCCCGGTCTTCACGCTCAGTGTCGAGCCGCAGCAGCGGCAGGCGCTTAGGTGTGCTGCCGACCGTTGCCCCACCTGTAGAGAACGATTGAAAGCCAGCCGCCACAATCGTTGGCAGCATCGCGGGCTGGCCTGCAACGGCGACGATATGGCTCGCCGCCACAGCGGCGCGCGCGATCGGGATAAGCGGCTCGAAGTGGCCGTTGCCGCCCGCAAACGTGAACAGCATGCGCATCGTGCGTTCCTAACGCTGCACACAAAAAAATCGGGATGTGTTTACTCGTGAGGCGTGTCCGAAGTGCCGCTGGCGTACAGCGCGTGGTACAGCCGCACCCACTCTTGCAGCGTCAGTGTCTCGGCGCGCCGGTTCGGGTCGACACCCGCGGCTTCAAGCGCAGCCAGCGCCTGCGCTTTCGGCAGCTGAATGCGCATCGAGGCCAGGCCGGTGGGCAGGGCATTTGCCAGCTTCTTGCGCGCCTGCAAAAACCCAGCCTTAATCAGCTTCATAAGCGCATCGGGCGGAATATCGGCGGCCGGGCTTGGGCGCACACGTAGCCGTAGAATCGCTGAATCAACCGCAGGCGCCGGGAAAAAGCTCGCCGCAGGCACACGCGCGACAATCTCTGGCGCGGCGTACAGCTGCACCGAATGCGCCAGCACACTCAAATCGCCCGGCGCGGCGCAAATGCGCTCGGCCACCTCCCACTGCACCAGCACCACAATCAGGGTTGGCTTAACCGCGGCTTCCAGGAAATGGCGCAGCGCCGCCGAGGTAATCTGGTAGGGTAGGTTCGCAACAACTTTATAAGAAAAGGACGGCGTTGCTGCCGTTGGCGCTGGCAGCGTGTCTGCTCCGGGTTCAGCCTGCGCAATACCCAAAAGCTCGCCGGGCGCGTGGCGCAGAATATCGCCCTGCACCAGTGTGAAACGCGGCTCGGTAGCAAACTCCTGCGCCAGCCGTTCGGCCAGCCGCTTATCCAGTTCCACACTAATCACCCGCCCGGCCCGGCACAGCAATTCCCAGGTAAGCACACCCAGGCCCGGCCCAACCTCTAGCACCGTATCATCAGGTGTGAGGTAGGCAGCGTCGGCAATCGCGGCGAGGGCGGCAGGGTCGATCAAAAAGTTCTGGCCCAGCTCGCGCGAAGGCCGAACATCGAGCGCGCGCAACGCCGCACGCACGCGGGCAGGGTCGAGGTAGGGGTTGGTCATTGAGTTTGTGATTGACAATTGACGATTGACGATGTATGCAGCGTAATGCAGGGTGATTATGCGGCCAAGGGGACTGTTACGCGAACGGTCGTGCCATGCCCCGGCGCTGACATTAGCTCAGCGGCCCCACCAACCAGCTTCGCGCGTTCCTCAATGTTCAGCAGGCCAAACGATCCACGCTTCTCATACGATTCAAGCACCTTCTGCAAATCGAAGCCAACCCCATCATCCTGAATCGTCACCTCAAGCGCGGTACTGGTTTGCTTCAACCGCACCCAGATCTGCGCAGCCTTCGCATACTTCAGCGCATTATTGAGCGCTTCTTGAATAATGTTAAACAGTGTACCTTCAACCTTGGTATCAAGCTCGGCGGTAATCTCGTTCGATTCAAGCGTAATGGTCGTGGTTGTGTTTTGGAAGCGCTCAAGATACTGGCGCAAGGTCACGTCTAACCCTTGCGTTTCCAGAGCCAGCGGACGCAGCTCGAACAACATCGTGCGCACTTCATGCGTTGTGCGTTTAGCCAGCCCTCCCAGCTTATCCAGCTCGGTCAGCACGCGCTTCGGGTCACGCTCAAGCAGCCGCTTGATGAACTCAACATTCATCGTAATCGCCGCCAGCGCTTGCGCCGGGCCATCGTGCAAATCGCGTGCGAGCTGGTGGCGCACTTCTTCTTCTTTCGAAAGGAGCTTCGAGCGCTCCTGACGGAGATCATATACCAGCTGAGCGTTATGCAATGCAATAATTGCATAGTTCGCCAGCGCCGTCAGCATACCCAGCTGCTCCTCGTTAAAAGCATTCGGCTGGTCGCTGGCAACCAGAAGCAGGCCGTAGGTGCGCAAGGCGGCGCGGAGTGGCACTAAACAGGCCGCCTCGCCATGCGCCAGCGCGGTAATGGGCGCAAGCTCGGGTTCACTGCCAATCGCCGCGACAATCGAAGCATCGGACATGCGCAGTGCCTGGCCGAGCATGCCGGTACCAAGCTGTAGGCGCTGCTGGCGGTCGGTTTCGCTCACGCCATACGAGGCCGCAATATACAGCTCGTCGCTCTGGCCGGTCGAAAGCAGCACCAGCGCGGCGGTATGCGGCACGAGCTTGCGGCTTTCGGTCAGCGTGGTGTCGAGCACGCTCTGGTAGTTCATTGTTGTTGAGAGCGTATAGGCCACTTCATACAGCGAGCGCATTTTGTCGCGGTAGGCATTGGCCTCAGTCAGCGCATCTTGCTGTTTCTGCTCGGCAAGCTCAACGCTCAGGCGATTATTCGCCGTCCAGCGCTCGGCCAGACTGCTGGTAAGCCAGGGAATACAGACCAGCGCAATTGCGCGCAGCATCAGCCCCAGCAGCGTCACCGGCTCGGTTGGCGCAGGGCCATTATTCGGCCCAATGCGCGACAGTAAATAGGCCAGTACATAGGCTCCGGCGGCAAGCAGCCCGGCCAGCAAGCTGGCTTGTGTGCGTAGCCGGAATGCTGCGCCAACCAGCGGCAACAAATAGAGCGGATAATACAGATCGCGCGGGTCGTGGCTGAAATAAGTAAATAGCGAAATAAACAGAATATCGGCGATAAAAGCGCCATTGAGCAGGCCATTGAGCGTTGGAACCACCAGCGCCACCGTCATCGCCAGGTTGAATAGCCCATAGACCCATACAAGCAGCAAAATCGGCGACATCGACGGCGTAATCGGCCAGAGCGGCTGTTGCGCCAGGAGCCAACCAATGAGTACCAGCAACACAAACACGCCCCAGCGGGCCGCAATATAAAAGCGGTCGCCACCGAGCAACTGCCAGCGAATATTTGGTGAGCCAGTTTGGGGTGAAGCCGTCGATGTGCTCATAATACGTCGGGGAGCACCGTGCCAGTGCCATAGTGGCGCTGAAGCTGCTGTTTCAACAATTTGCGCGCATGGTATAAGCGCGATTTTACCGTTCCCTCTGGGCAATCGAGGATGGTCGCAACCTCGGGAATAGAATAATCTTCAAGGTAATGCAATACCAACACCGCCCGATGATGCGGCGGCAGGTCATCGAGCACCGCTCGCACCACCGCCTGTAACTCGTGCTGCTCGGCAATATGTTCAGGAGAGCGCCGCGCTGGGGCGAATAATCGCTCAGCAACGGCATTGAACGGCTCCGTCCATAATCGCCGCCGCCGTGCACAGTTGTAGGCCAGGTTCGCGGCAACGCGGTACAGCCAGGGGAGCAGCGGTTGTGTGCCATCGAGCGTGCCAGCATGCGCGTATAAACGATAGAATGTATCTTGCAGTACTTCTTCGGCCGTTTCTGCCTCGCGCGTGATGCCCAGGGCTAGCTGGTACACTTGCCGCTGATAGCGCAGAAATATCACCCCAAGTGCATCAATCTGCCCCTGGGCAATATGCTGCAAGAGTGCTGCGTCATCACAGCTTGCCAACGGCTTGCCAGCATCACTCATAGGTGCACACAGCCCCTACAGTTCGCGCGATTGCCGCTTAGAAATAGATCGAACCCCGTAACGCTCAAGAGATAGAGCGTGCCGTGTGAGAGCCTGGGCACGCTCTATCTTCTACCATAGCATTACATCGTCTTCAGCGCGTCGATCGATGACTTGACGACATCGGCGCTCTTCTTAACCTGCGCCATCTCATCATCGTTCAGCGGCAATTCAATCACCTTCTCAACACCGCCAGCCCCAAGGATACACGGCACGCCAAAATACATATCGCTCAGGCCATACTCGCCATCCAGGTAGGCCGCGCACGGCAGCACGCGCTTCTTATCGCGCAGCACTGCCTCAACCATCTGCACCGTCGCCGAGCTGGGCGCATAGTAGGCGCTGCCCGTCTTGAGCAGGTTGACGATCTCGCCGCCACCCTTGCGCGCCCGATCGACAATCGCATTCAGCCGGTCGGCAGCGATAAACTCAGTGACCGGGATGCCGCCAATTGTGGTAAAGCGTGGCAGGGGAACCATCTCATCGCCATGGCCGCCCATCAGCATCGCCTGAATATCTTCCACCGACACGCCCGCCTCCATCGCAATAAATGCACGGTAGCGCGCGCTATCGAGCACGCCTGCCTGGCCAATAACGCGGTTCTTGGGGAAGCCGCTAACATCCTTCGCCAGGTAGGCCATTGTGTCGAGCGGGTTATTTACCATAATGATAACGGCATTGGGTGAGAGTGCCGCCGCCTTGGAAATACAATCGCGGGTGATATTGGCATTCACCTTGATCAGGTCTTCGCGGCTCATGCCTGGCTTGCGCGGCGCGCCCGAGGTCACAACGATAACATCCGAATTGGCGGTGTCGGCATAATCGTTTGTGCCTTTTATGTGAATATCGAAACCTTCAATTGGGCCAGATTCAAGCAGATCCAGACCTTTGCCCTGGGGTACACCCTCGACGATATCGACAAGTACAATATCGCCAAGCTCTTTCGCCGCGATCCAGTGGGCAGCGGTCGAGCCGACGAAACCAGCGCCAACAATCGTAATTTTCGGTCGCATACGCTACTCCTTCATAGACGATACGAACGGCTGCTCGCCAGCGAGGCAGCGCCCCGTGTCGCCGTAATTACATCAACCGCATTAGTATAGCACCACTCGTAGCGCTAGCTTTCAGAATTCTTTGCACTAAGTATCACAATCTGTTTAACCTAACCGCTGCCAGCCGCACGAGCACGCAATTTTTCAAGCGCAGTACGCAGATCTGGCGGTAGTTCCGACTGAAATGTCGCCGGTTCGCCCGTGCCAGGCAGCACAAAACCCAGCCGATAGGCATGCAGAAACTGGCGTGTGAGGCCAAAAGTTGCCCGTGGCTGCCGCGGGCCATAGAGTGGGTCGCCCAGCAGGGGCCGACTTTTGTAGCTGAAATGCACTCGAATCTGGTGGGTGCGGCCAGTTTCAAGCCGGGCCTCAATCAAGGTGTAGTCGCCCAATTCCTCGATAACCTGCCAATGGGTGCGCGCAGTACGGCCATTCGGTACAATTGCCTGGCGCAGACGATCGGTTGGGTGGCGGGCAATCGGCGCATCAATGATGCCACTCGATTCTTTGAAGCGCCCTTCAACCACCGCCAGGTAAGCTTTGGTCATGGTGCGCGCCTGCTGCTGTGTTTGAATAGCATGACGTGCCGCATCGTTCCGCGTTACGACCATCAGGCCCGAGGTGTCGCGGTCGAGGCGATGAACAATTCCTGGCCGCAAATCGCTGCCCACGGTAATATCGGGGTAGCGCGCCAGTAAGGCATTCACCAGCGTCCCATCGAGGTGGCCGGGCGCCGGGTGCACCACCATCCCCGCTGGCTTATCGATAACCACAACATCGGCATCTTCATACACGATGGAAAGTGGAATATCCTGCGCTACCAGGTCGGTGGGGCGGGCGATCGGGCGGCGCACGGTGACGACATCGCCGGGGCGTAAGGTAGCGCTGGGGCGGGTATCGGCATCGTTCAGGCGAATATGCCCATCGTCGATGAGCTGGCGGGCATAACTCCGCGAAAGGTCGGTAATCTGGTCGGCTACATAGCGATCGAGCCGCACACCCGCATCGGCGGCTTCAGCCACGAGCTGCACTGGCGTGGCTGGTTCTTCGCGCACTTCAGTTGCCGCTAGCAGCTCGGCCTGATGTTCTTCATCGACCATGCGTGCGCTACCCTCGCCCCCGCCTCACGACCGATCGCCGCGCTGCTGCCACTGCTCACCGCTCAACAATTCACCAAGCAGTGCGTCATCGCCTGGGCCAGGTTGGGCCGGGCTAGGGCGGCTTTCGCCGAATAACAGCAAGTAGCCAGCCAGCATAATGACGCCGATGGTAATGGCGCTATCGGCCAGGTTGAAAATGCCGGGGAACCAGCGAACATGCACAAAATCAACCACGTAACGATAGCGCACGCGATCGATAATATTGCCAACCGCACCGCCAACAATCAGGCCAATACTTGCCTGAATCCAGGGCTGGCTATTTGGCAGCTGAAAGCGGTAGAACAGCAGCGCACCAACGCTAATAATGATCGATGTAATCGTAAAAAAGCCGGGGATATTCTGAAACAGCCCGAATGCCACACCCGTGTTTTGCACATACGTGAAGCTCAACCACGAGCCAAGGAGCGGGCGCGAGGTGCCGGGAATTGGCCCAAGAGTACGCAAGATCCAGGCTTTTGTAAGCTGATCGAGAATAATTACCACAACGACTACAGCGATGGGAAACGCCCAGCGCTGCCGAAACTCCTCGCGCACGTCACTTTCTCCCGGGGCATTGCTTGCGCAATGCGTCATTGCGGTTAGCGCTCACGTTCAACTTCGGCCTGACACGTAATGCAGTAAATTGCGTAGGGCAGCGCCTCAAGCCGTTCGGGGTTAATTAGTTGACCGCAGCGCTCGCATGTGCCGTAAGCACCGGTTTCAATCCGATGAAGGGCTGCATCAACCTGCGCGAGCAAGTCGTTTGCATTGCCGCGTAAAGCAGCATTCCGCTCGCGGTTCATTACGTCGCTGGCATCATCGGCGATATGGTTACCAATACCAGCATCATCTGAAGGCTGGTGATCTTCAGCATCGAGCGCAGCAATATCGCCCTGCAATCGGCGGCGCTCGCCTTCCAATCGGCGGCGTAGTTCGGCGTATTGTTCACTTGCCATATTGTTTCTACCTTTCACAAACCACACGCTTGCCCCATTGCGACCATGCGTCCGTGAACGACGAAATTATACCATATTGTATGGCAGCCCACCGGTGCTGCGCGCTGTTGAGCTATGCCAATCACCTAATCACGACAACCAGAAACGTTTTACGCAGAGATACCGCCAACTATCTGGCTGGTGCAAACGAAAGAGCGAGACGGTAGGAACCCGTTTCGCTCGATGCACTGGCTATTACCTTATGGGGCTTTCGTCTACCCACGCGCTAAACGGCAAGCGGAAGGCGTAACACTTATGCGGTATCGACCGCACGGTAACCACCCAGGCCGCTGGGCGTAAACGCCTCGCCGAGTGAATGGAGCAGCGCTGCCGCAATAATCAGCTCGTCGCGCAGGGCATCGCGCACAGCATTTGGCGCGCGATCATTCCACAGATCGCCCAGGTCAGTCACATTTGTACCCACCAGCTGAACATACGCCGTGGTTGGGCGCTCGCCGCTGAGGGTGTAGCCGCGCCGTACCTCAACCGCCAGGTATTCAGTGGGCGTGGGCAGATCGGGCGCGGCGCGGCGTAGGGCCGCACGCACCGCAGCGTTGAATGCGCGCACCAGATCAATATCGCTCCGATCGCTCTGGTTGCGCACATCGACGGTGTACGTCCAGGCCAGTTCTAATATTCCGGGCAGCGTCTCGCGTCCTTCGGAGTGCAGCTGGTGCGAAGCCGTCCAGGTAAAGCTTACCTCTACCCATGGCGGCGAGCTTCCCTCAAGCAATGGTTCAGCATGCTCGGGGAATAGCTCAACCCGGTACACACGCTCGAGGAGATCGGGCTGCACACTTTCGGAAAGAACATGATCGTGCAAGCCAGCAAGCAGCCAGGAATCTTCGAGCCCAGAAGCGAGTTCTTCGTAACTAATCACGGTCACCTCTATGTGATGATGTTGTAAGCCTATTGTACCGCTATGCGCCGCTGCCAGCAACCGCAACGGTTGCACGGAAGAAGTAGTTAAGGTAGCATAGGCGCGCATTAGCCCGCAGAGGCATCGTGCATCGTTACGAGAATAAGGCACCAGTGCGCATGGCAGAGCAGCAGATACAACCGGCCACATCTTCAGACACGGCGCGCAATTTCCCCACACAGGCACGTTTGCGCCGCCGCACGATGGCCCGCAATGTTACAGTGAGCCTCGGGTTGGCGATTGTGCTGCTGCTGGCTGCCGATGTATTGCTGCTTAATCGGCACGAAGGCCGCTACACCATCAATGTAGGTACCTACCAGGCAGGGTATTTCTTTACCGATATTTTTGCACCCGAGAGCATAGGCGATAGCCAGGCATATCGCTGGACTAGCCCAAACACTATACTGCTCTTACAGCATGTACGCACCGAGCCACAACAAGTGCTTACGCTCAAGCTCGGCGGGCGGCCTACGCCCGCGCCGGTTGCGCTTACCCTCAATGGGCAGCCCTGGGTCGCATTCGAGGCTGGCACGCAGCCGCGCACCTACACGTTTGCACTGCCGCCCAATCCATCCGATACACTTCAGATCGGCATAGCAAGCGCAGCCCTGACGACCAGCAGCGACCGGCGTATCTTAGGCGTGAAGCTCCACTGGGTTGAGCTGGTAGCACCGGGCAATACAGTGCGTATCCCGCCACTCGCTACAGTGCTCCTTCAGATCGCGTTGCTCGGCGTCATCCTGGCGTTTTTGTTATACCTGGGCTGGCGCGCACGTAGCTACGCAGCTGCACTGGCGCTGCTGTCCGTGGGGTTAGCGCTGCTACTCAGCGGCGACCTGCTGCTGGCCTACCCATATATGCTGCGCTTGCTGTGCGCCACAATAGTGCTGCTTGGCATGAGCTGGGTAGGCTTACCGCTGATCATGCGTCTGGGTGATTGGGCTGGTAGCCGCCCTGAACGCATGCGATTGTGGACGCTGATGCTACTCGCCTGCGCAATCCGCGCAGCGGGCATGCTCTATCCCACGTTCACCGGCCAGGATAAAACGCTGCACCTGAAGCTGCTGCGCGAAGTGACCGAAGGCCAGCTTATTCATGCTGTCGTTGCAAGTGAATTTGGGCGTGGGCTGGCGCTCTACCCGCCAGCGACCTACCTGGCACTTGCTCCGCTCCGGCTCATCTTCCCGAATGAGCTTGCGCTGCTGCAAGGCGCGCTTGCCCTGCTCGATGGCTTCACGGCGCTGCTGGTAGCGCTACTCGCCCGCCGGATGGGTGGCAACCACTACGCCGCGCGCATGGCTCTGCTGCTCTATGCGGGTAGCACCACTGCCTTTACGGCCATGAACTATGGGTTTTCGGCGCAGCTGTTTGGGCAATGCCTGGTTGCCCCGGTTGCGCTCGCCCTGATTAGCCACGACCCGCCGCTGCCGCGCCGCTCCTGGCTGGCGCTGGCGCTGGCAATGCTGTTCGCAGTCTCCTCGCATGTAGGTGTGGCGCTGCTGGCTTCCGTATGGGTCGGGCTCACGCTCTTGCTCATGCTGGCCTGGCCGCATCGTAATATGCTCTGGGGTTTTGGCATACTGGTGGGCTGCGCCATCTTTGCCTTCTTCACGCTCTATATCGATGGCATTGACATCATGTTGAGCAATTTCGGGCAGGTTGGTGGCGGCAATGCCGGTGGCTTATTCCCCGGCGCAACCCCGCTATTATGGGCTGGGATGCGCCGGGCCTATAGCGACATTGGCCTGGCGTTGTTGCCCTGCGGCCTCGCGCTGATTGCCTGGGCACAACGCAGCCGCCAGGCGGGTATTGTGGCATTTACCTGGGTGGCAACCGTGCTGCTGTTTTTGATGATCGACTTGGTCCTTGCCTTACAGGTGCGCTACTTCTATTTTTTCCTGCCAATGGCGCTGGCCGCGATTGGGGTGCTGCTTGGTGCGCTTGCGATGCGCGGGCGTTGGGCATACACCGTGGCGTGGTTGGCTGTGCTGTTTGTGTCGATACAAGGGGTTACGCTCTGGTTTTGGGTGACGTTTGGCGATGGAAAACTTTCGCTCACACCATT
>JAFEAS010000220.1:0-1110 GCA_018266315.1 Chloroflexi bacterium SZAS-1
CTAAGCACGGTTTCTACAGCATAACGCATATATACATCAAACCTGGGCGGTCGGCGCGGCGTGGCACTGTTCACCAGGCATAGTTTCTATAGGTATCATAAGAGCATGAGCGAGCACGCACCCTTACCACCCCGGCTACAAGCAATTGTCGACGATTTTCGCGCGCTTGATCGCGATGAGAAGCTCGAAAGCCTGCTGGAATACTCCGAGCAGCTGCCCGATATGCCCGCGCAATTCCGCACTGCGCCGCTCGAGCATGTTGATGAATGCGCAACGCCGATTGCGATTGCCGCCGAGCGCCAGGGCGATGCCATTCAATTTTACTTCGATATTCCGCCCGAGTCGCCAACTGTGCGTGGCTTCGCCAGTATTCTTCATGCCGGTTTAGCGCAGGCCACCCCACAGCAGGCGCTCGCACTCCCTAACGATCTCCACTACGCAATGGGGCTGCAAAGCGTGCTCTCGCCCCAACGGCTGAATGGCATGCACTTTATGATCCTGCACCTGAAACGTGCAGCGACGCGCGCATTACAGCAATAACGCCATGATCATTCTTTCCGCAACAGCCCGACAGGCGATCGAGCAGCACGCCACCGCAAGCTTCCCGCATGAATGTGTTGGGCTGCTGCTGGGCACGCTTGAGGCCGGGCATAAGCATGTGGCGGCGATCTACCGCGCTCAGAACACCTGGACTGCCGAAGTGGGGCTGACCAGCGCCGAGCACGATCACTCGCTCGCCGACCGCTTTTACCTCGACCCGCGCGACTATATGAAGGCCGACCGGCAGGCACGCGCGCAGGGGCTTGATATTGTGGGCTGCTACCACTCGCACCCTGATCACCCGGCCATCCCATCCGAGCGCGACCGGGTGGGTGCGCAGGGGGTTGGCGGCGGTACTAGCTTCTCGTTCCTGATTCAGAGCGTGCGCGCCGGGCAGCCCGCCGAGCTGACGAGCTGGCTGCTCAGCGAAGACGGCGAACGCTTTATCAGCGAAGAGCTCCAGTAATATTCTGGCATCACATAACATTCAACAATCAAATGCTACAAGGAGTTTGTGTTCATGGCAGTCACCATTTCCATCCCCACCGCGCTGCGCCAGTATGCTGGCGG
>JAFEAS010000220.1:1163-6753 GCA_018266315.1 Chloroflexi bacterium SZAS-1
TTCCCACAGCTGGGCAAACAGCTGTATAGCGAGCAGGGCCAGCTGCGCAGCTTTGTGAACGTGTATGTTGGCGATGAAGATATTCGCTACCTGCAAGGCACCGATACCAGCGTGCCCGATGGCGAGACGGTCAGCATCATCCCAGCGATTGCAGGTGGCAGCGCCCGCTGACCACGACAAGCGTATGCCTGCGAGCGAAGCAGGGATTAGCCGGTGTTGGTCGGCAGCCGTCAGCCAATAGAGGTTTTGATCATGACAAATACACAGCTCTCAAATGAAGAAATTGCCCGCTACTCGCGCCACCTGATTCTGCCCGAGTTTGGCATGGCGGGCCAGCGCAAAGTGAAGGAAGGCAGCGTGCTGCTGATTGGCACTGGTGGCCTTGGCTCGCCACTGGCGCTCTATCTGGCGGCAGCGGGCGTGGGGCATATCGGGCTGGTAGATTTCGATGTGGTGGACGAGAGCAACTTGCAGCGCCAGATTGTACACGGCACTGGCACAGTGGGGGTACGCAAAACCGAATCGGCCAAGCGCCGCCTGGCCGACCTGAACCCGAATGTCGAGGTTACCACCTACGAGACGCAGATTACCGCGGAAAATGCCTTCGAGCTGATGCGCCCCTACGACGTAATTGTCGACGGTACCGACAACTTCCCTACGCGCTACCTCACCAACGACGCGAGCGTGATGCTGGGCAAGCCCAATGTGTATGGCTCGATCTTCCGCTTCGAGGGCCAGGCCACGGTGTTTTCGCCGAAAGATGGCGGACCGTGTTACCGCTGCCTCTACCCCGAGCCGCCACCACCGGGCCTGGTGCCAAGCTGCGCCGAGGGGGGGGTGCTGGGTGTGCTTCCAGGCGTCATCGGCACCATCCAGGCAACCGAGGCAATTAAGCTGCTGGCTGGCATTGGCGAAACGCTGGTGGGTCGGCTGATGCTCTACGACGCGCTGAACATGCGCTTCCGCGAGCTAAAGCTGCGCCGCAACCCAAACTGCCCGGTGTGCGGCGAGCACCCCAGCGTCACCGAGCTAATCGACTACGAGCAGTTTTGTGGGATTATGCCCGAGCCGGTGCAAACCGACCTTTCGGGCGAGATTACGCCCGCCGAGACGGCGGCCTGGCTTCAGCGCGATGATGCCCCGTTCCTGCTCGATGTGCGCGAGGCCAACGAGTGGGAGATCGGCTATATCCCTGGCGCGGTGCGCATCTCGGTGAACGAGCTGCAAAGCCGCCTGAACGAGCTCGATACCGCGCGCGAGATGGTGGTGTACTGCCGCAGCGGCGTGCGCAGCGCCCGAGCGGTGAATATGCTCAAGCAGGCGGGCTTCCGCAAAGTGAAAAATATGACCGGCGGCATTCTGCGCTGGTCGGATGATGTAGACCCGTCGCTTCCGAAGTACTAAGCTCCATCAACACGCGTATAAGAACCGGCGAGCTGCAGCGCTGCGGCCCGCCGGTTTAGTTTTTGGCTCTAGTGAGTTACGAGCGTGGCATCAGCATCAGTGCGCCAATTACCGCGAGGATGGCCGTGATTGGCCCAATCACAAATGCCGCCGTCATTGCAGCTTCCATTCCCCGGTCGTGGATATTCGACGAAAACACATTGAGCAGCAGCATGCCGCCGAAAAGGCCCGCAAGATACCCACCGACGAGCGCGCCACAGCCAACCAGCACCATTTTCACCGCAGCCCCCCTTCTGATTACCTATTTTGGATGGAAATCACTCGTCGATCATATTGTTAGTGCGCCGCACCTTCGAGCAGGCGCACGGCCTCACCGAAGGGGAAGGCGTCGAGGGCGCGACCACCGGCGGTAACCACCCACAGCGTGGGCAGCTCGGGCGGCGTAGCGGGGAAATCGCCATAACCGTCGGTGAGATACACGCACACCGCCTGCTCGTGCCCATCGTAGCGCTCGTGCACCGCCGCGAAAAATGGGCGAAAATCGGTGCCACCGCCACCCACCGGCGGCGGGATTTCGCCATAAGCCGTGAGCGCGAAGGGGCCATACACCTCGGCATCGGCATAAAATAATTCGCAGATCACATGCGGGTAGGCGTGCAGAATGCCCTGTACCTCGCTTGCCAGCGCGCGAATCTGGCGCTCGTCCACCGAGCCGCTGGTATCGATACACACATACACACGCACCAAGTCGCTGGCAAGCGCTTCGAGGTACAGCCCCTGATGCACGAAACGCCGGTCGAACCCGGCGAAATCGCTGGGTGTTTGCACGATGTAGCGCCACAGGTGGGCCTGCCAATCGAGCCGCGCCGGGCTGAGCATGCCGAGTTCGCGCGCCAGGCCAGCGGGCATACGCCCCTGTGCGACGTGCAGCGCAATCATACCAGCATGCTGATGCGCATCGCGCCAGTGCGCTTCGAGTGCGGCATGCCGCCCCGTGGCACGACTATCGCTCTCGGCACCGCCTGTACCGCCCGCGCTGGGTGGCAATGCAAGCAGATCGGGCCGCATCAGGGTCGGCATCTGGGGGTCGCGCTCAAGCAGCTCGTACACTTCTTCGACACTCAGCCGCTCGCGGCGCGCATCACGCAGGGTATCGGGCGACAGGGTGATACCCTCAATCTCAGCGAGTAGTCCATTCACCACAATATCGCAGGCTACATTCCACAGCTGCGCGTCGCGCGTGCCGCGCCGGGCAACATGCAACAACGCTGCGTGCACCACTTCGTGGAGCAGTAGCTCATCCTGCTGCGGCGGTGTGAGCGATTGGAAGGCGGCCGGGTTCACAAACACCGTGCGCCCGTCGGTCGCGGCGGTGGCCACCTCAGCGCTCGGCTCGATGCGCGCAAACAGCGCCAGCGTAGCGAAAAATGGCGTGCGCATCCGCAAGCGCAGCAGCGATGCGCTTATCAGCCGCTCAATTGCCGCTTCTGCTGGCACAAGGCTCATACGCTCATTAGTCGTTGGTAATCGTTCAAGAAACGTTGCAGCTGATTATCGTTCATCACCAGCTGCGCCAGCGCACCCATTTGCCCGCTGGCACGCATACGCCGGAAGATATCGGCAGCAAACAGCTGCACCCACTCGGCAGTAGCCTGGTTGGCCAGCCAGGTAAACGCGTGATGCGCAGTAACCGCATCGGTGGCGCGCATTGTCAGGCCCATCGTGGTGGCATAGCGCGCCGATGGCTCGGATGGAAAGGCAATCTGCGCGCCAGCGCCGCGCAGAATCGTTTCGAGATCGGGTAGGGCAGCGTAAAGCGCGATGAATGCGGCAAACTCGGCAGCGGCGGCGGCACCTACCACTGGCGCAATATCAAGCCCAACGCCGTGCAGGCTAGCGGCCATCACCCACGAGCGCGGCGAAGGCCAGGCGGGCTGGCGCGGATCGAGCTGATGCAGCAACGTGGTGCGAAATGAGAGAAACGCTATAATCTGCTCGTGTACGTTATGTTCAAGCGCAAAGGCTTTGAAGCTTTCGAAATCAGGTTCAACATCAAGATGCACAAAGCGATTCGCTAGTGGTGCGGGCATATCGAACACCGCCGCGCGATCTTCCTTACGATTGCCCGCCGCCCAGATGAACCAGCCTTCAGGCACCACATAACTGCCCACCCGCCGGTCGAGAATGAGCTGCTGGGCCATACCTTGCATCGCGGGCGGCGCAAGGTTCAGCTCATCGAGAAACAGCACGCCCGCCCCCTCGCGCGGCAAAAACTCGGGCGGGTACCAGCGCGATACGCCATGTTCCGGCACTGGCAGGCCGCGCAGGTCGGTCGGGGCCAGCTGCGACAGGCGCACATCGATAAAGCCAAGGTTGTGGCGCGCCGCCGTCTGCGCGACAATGCTCGACTTGCCAATGCCGGGTGGCCCCCAGATCATTGTACTAAGCATAAGGCGATGATGCACAAGCGCATCGAGGTAGCTGGCGAGGTCGCTGGGTCGCATGCTCCCTCCTGTATCAATGGCACAGTTTGAATGTATGAACCGATACTACCACAAGACCGACGACTGGCGACCGACGGCCGATGATCGGCGCGGATCGATTATCGATGGTCAAGATTTATTCGGCCAGGCCAAAAGAATGTTCGAGAACGCGCCTTAGCGCGCGGTATCCCTGGCAGGTCAGGCTTCGGGCGGGGCGGCCGCAAGCGCGGCGCGGGCAGCCGCCCGAACGATACGGTTGCCATCCTCGGTGAGCTGCGCAAGCGCACTGTGCGGCGCGCGCGGGTTCCGCGCAATGGCGTAGCGTTCCAGCCATTCGGGCGAGCTAGCGCGGGACTGGACATAGGCCGTTGGCGCGAGCGGATGGGCCAGCGCCAGCACATGGTAGAACGACTCGCTGCTGCGCGCGCACATATCGAGCGAACGTTCGAGCATGACCGTGCGGGCAGCAGCGGGCGTGAGCGGGTGAGCCAGCACAGCCCGGCGCACTTCTACCGCATGATCGCCAGCCAGGCGCTCAAGTATCGACGCCGACACATACGGGTGGCGCACGACCGCCAACCGGACACGCATATTCGACCAGGTGGGGTCAGCGGCGAAACGCGCCAGAATCGGCTCGGGCGTATGCGGGTTTTCGGCAACGCCGCGATGTACGAAGATCACATCATCGTCGGCCAACCACTCGAGCAGCGCCAGCGGGAGCGCCGGGTTACGTGCGGCGGCGGCCCGCACCTGTGGATGTTCATCTTCGGCGAGACGCGCCAGCAGCTGTGCGTCAATATCGAGCTGTGAGGCGAGCACAGCGCGAACGTTCGGGCGCAGTTCATTTGCCTGTTGCGCGGGCAACAGCGAGAGTTCAGGTGCCCTCGGCATCTGCCGCGTCATATGTGCCTGGCTGCCCGCTTCGGCTGGCAATCCCTGGAGGCGCAGCGCTGCCTGTCGCACGCGCGGATGCACATCGCTGGTAAGCACGATTAGCAGTTCAGGCGACGTTTGTGGGTTACGTGCTACCCCTTGCCGCACCACGCGGTCAGGGTCGGCGGCGAGCCGCGTAAGCAGCGCGGGCGAAATTCGCGGATTGCGCGCCACCGTCCAGCGTACATCGCGCGCCGGGTCAGCCGCCAGCTGCGCCAATATGTCGACCGATGTGGCAGCATTGCGCGCTACACCCTGGCGTACATCCGGGCTGGGATCGGCAGCGAGCCGCAATAAAGCGGGCAATGGTGTGCAGTGGTTGCGCGCCACCCCCTGCCGCACACTGCGATCGGGGTCGGCGGCAAGCCACGTGAGCAGCGCGGGCGGGGCGTATGGGTTGCGCGCCACCACGCGCCGGGCATACACGCCGCCAGTGGCCAACTGTTCAAGCACGGCTCGATCAAGCGCAGGATCAGGCGGGGCATAGCTTGCCAGGTCGCCGCTTGCGCCGGCGCGCCGTAACCATTTCAGCGCAGTGTGCGTTGCGATCGGGCTGCGCACCAGCGCGCTGCGAATATCGCGCGCAGCGTTAGCGGCAATGAGCGGAATCAGCCAGGGTGGTACGGCACCAAGCGCTAACAGCTCAAGGAGTAGCTCATCGCCATCGGGTATCTGAAGCTGCCAGATTGCACCCGTGGCTAGCTCGGCCCAATCATCGGCTTCCCCGGCATAGGCAACGTGTAAACGCGCAGCCGCAGCAATATCGGGCA
>JAFEAS010000220.1:6837-16247 GCA_018266315.1 Chloroflexi bacterium SZAS-1
GGGATTTCGCCAGGTAAGTTAGGGTTTTCGAGCAAAAGTAAAAATAGGGCCGGGTTGGCGCAGAATTGCGCGGGCACAATGCCAGCCAGGCGCACCAGTGTATCGACTGGCGTGTTCGGGTTGGCTGCCACCGCCGCAAGCAGCGGGGCATCGGCGCGGACGCCCATCTGGCGCAGATGTTCGGTTGCAATGCTCGGCGTACCGTGCGTCATCAGCGCGACAGCCTGGGCCGCAGGCAGTGGCAGCGCATCGAGCATCCGCAAACCTAGCTCGCGCAGCAGTTCAGCAGGCGCAGCCAGGTTGGCTGCCACCAGTGGCGCAAGCTCGGGCCGCTGTGCTAGTTCCCAGAGCTGCGCGGCAGGCGTGGCTGGGTTGCGCGCGGCACACAATGCCTCACGTGAAGAAAGAGTATCGGTATTCATCATCTTGAATGCACAGCAAATTTTGCAGTTAGCATAGCACACGTTCTAATAAACGGCTATATCGCTATGCGGGCATATCCAATAGAAGAACATATGTATTATACATCCTAGTTATTGGATCAAGCCCCCTTTACGTTCCTTTCTTAAGAAAGAACCCAGTACCACACTAAAAAAGTTGGGGGCAGCATAGCCACCCCCAAAAACTATCATAGAACAAACTGCGCGCCGATTTGGTATCATTCGCCAAGTTTTGTACGCAACTGTGAATTTTCAGCCTCAAGCTGGTCGATTTGTCGCTCGATATCTTCAATTTCTATAGATATTTGTGGATCTGTCATAAGTCCAAAGATGGCGCGCTGCTCCTTAAGCTTTTGCAAGCGGCGTCGATGCCTGTCGATCAACCTGGTATTAGCGCTGAACTGCTGCCGCCATTGCTTTATTGTATCTATGCTGGGCTGAGCGGCAAAAGTGCGCTGGTAGTTCGTAGGCGCTGGCGCCAGCACAACTTGTACTGGCAATTGCAGATCGTTAATACGGTAAGAATAGCCCAACGCATCGCGATACGAGCAGTTCGGGCTAGTAATAGCCCAGCAGCCAGCCTGGCGTGGGAGTATACGCAGTGTACGCATCGCAGTGTCACCAGCTGGCAGGCGCGCGATTTCAAAGCGATCGCCGCCGCCTAGCAACAATAACTCGGTGGGCAATGCGATGCGGAGTATGATATTCGTGAGAAGCCCGGCACTTGTGTTGTTCAGCCGCAACACCAAATCAGATGGATGGTTGCACACATATTGTGCCTGCTCTAGCGAAATTTCAAGCATGACTGAGCCTCGTTGCTAAGCATTGGACCGTTGCTTGCAGGCGGTACAATGATAGGCCGTTGGTTTTTTCCACCTTGGCCCTGCAAACGCCGCGTCTTTCAGTGCTTGGGCATGATTTCGGCATAGTGGTTTCCCACAATGATGGCACACATAGTCGATAGTGACATTGTCCTGCTCTTCCGAAGCATTACATTCGGCGCATTCTACTTTCATTGTCTCTCTCCGCCTACTTCCTTTTCATTCAACGGATCTTCGCCAGAATATATGCCGAGTTCGTGAAGCAACTGGGTCAGCTCATATTGTATCGGGTAGGTACGCTCGCCCCGCTTCCATACATCCAACAGGTTGTAAAGCTTTTCGAAAGAGATTCCGTTCATTGATTGAGTGATTTCAATACCGTTTGTTTCGGAAGCTATATTCGCTTCTTGTGCTAGATGTTTAGTACTACTGACCGCTGATACTGGAGAGTTATGTTGCGATTGTGTATTGAGTTCCAGGTTAAGAATATTGTGAATTTCGTCCCATAGCTTTACAATCTGTGCTTCCATTTGTGGGTTAGCATATGCACCTTGTACAGTCAGTGCTGCGTGAGTAGTGTGGCTTGGTTTTTTTGCCCGTCCACGATAACTCTCTTCGCCACTCAGCACAATATGGAAATCGATAGGATAGACACTAGAATATTCACGGCCGCCAATATCCCAGTAACGGTTGCGCTGATTGACATGCTCGCCCACGCGTGGAGGATTCTCAATAATACGCTTGAGGTATAACCTCCGCTCGGCGAGCGCTTCGGTTAGCATGGTCATTGTTCTATGGTTTGGCACAATATCCGGGTAAGTGCTTACCAGTTCTCGTACCTGCTGAGTGTCTTCGGCATGCTTAAAATCTGGCACAACCCGCGTATCCTGATAGCGCACGTGGGTCAGGCTCAGAGTGAATTCAGTGTTGACGACAGTAACAGGTTTGCCAAGCTTCCTCTTATGCACTGTGCCCAACGGCGAAAAGAGATCGGCCCCCTCCAACCCAGCTAGGGATCCTTGAAATTGTACTTCAGCCCGCGCTAGAATGATATCGTCGCGCTCAATCTGATTTTTGAAGCGCAGCGAGAATCGGCGACAGCTACGTTGCCAGTTCGGATGCGCAGGATCGATTTCAAGTTGCGACCACTCTATTGGACGGTAGCCGTTTTCCGGGTCTTTGATTACTGCATTGCTGCTAACATGCTCAAGATCGCCCCAACTAACAGGAACATCCACCCGTAGCAGGAGAATACGCTCAATCTCAAGTGGCTTGTCATTCCACTGGCGTGGCGCAATCCATTGCAGATCGAGCGCCAGGGCATGCTGATCGGCCTCTTGAAACAATGAGGGTATCAGGTTGATCAGGAGGGGCAGTGGTTTGAGCGATTCGCATACCTCATAGGTACAAGCTACCGAAAAAAGTTCACTCTCACGCAACGAGCTACCATTGAGCAATGCCAGCATACTGGTGTCGCCAGTGAGCGCAACAATATTAGTTGCAGGCAGTTCCGCGCTACCTACATTGATAAAGCGTAGCCCAACCCGTCCACGCAGTACCAAAAACCCGGCGTGATACGGTGCCGATTGAAGGGCCGATAATGCGAATCGATTGCGATATGCTTCAAGTCGTGCGCGTTCGCTATCCTGGATGCGCCCAAGCAGCTCAAGAGCGCCATTGATGGGCTTTTGGGTGATTTGATAATCCCCATCCATAGTGAGTGTTACAGCAACGTCCGCTGTTTCGCGTATTTTCAGTAGGTTAATACGTGGCAGTAGCGGCATAGAGAGCTGAGGCTGTCCCTGTATCTGCCTACGCCATTGTTGTATCACTGCCCAGGCCACGATCGCCAGGCCTACTAGCGCAAGTAACGCTGCTGCCCGCGAAGGCGCTGGTAGTGCCAATAGCCCACCTAACAACGCTAACCCAACCCCAAACACAACTACAAAACGGTTTGGCTCACCCAGGTGATGCCCACAATGATTGCAGTGAGCTGGCTGAGTTACACGTAACCCATCGGGTAGCGGTAGACCTGCAAACTCGTGGCGCAAAAACCAGCGGCTTAACTCGCTTGGAAGCTGCGCATGTTCAGCACAAATTGCGACGCCGCAATGATGGCATATTTGCACTATTCCGGTCGCACCACACTCATAGCAGCGGACCTGTGCTGCACGGGCAATAATCTTAGTGGTCATCTGTTACTCCATATCAGCGTTTTGCGCGTAGGCGGGCAAATCGTTCGTACAGCGCATTTTGAATTGCATTCATACGCCGGATCAGCTCCTTTGTACTACCAGTCATCGTGCCCAACATATGTACTGTCAACTCACCACTGGTCACCCTACTAGCGTATATTTGGCCGCCCGGAAGCTCGGTCTGTCGTTCTGCAATGTAGTGCTCACCATCCACAAGCACTAACAGCTCCATAGTGTATTGCTCTTCAGCTCGTTCGGCCTGAAGCACGTGTCGTAGGACTTCAGGGGTATCGGCAATGGGCAATTCTTTGTTAATCTGGAAGCCGTAATCGAGTAATGCGCCACGAATATCAGCTAGGCGAATTTGATCAGGAATTACTTCCTCGAACACACGCTGCTGGTAAGGGAAGAATTTCCGCTGTGCGAACGCATCATCAAGCACTTGCTCAACCTCAATGATGATGCGCGTAATCCGCTCATTGGCGCAACGTTTAGCGTCGACATGCAGCCCACTGCCATCGAATACCCGCATTTCTACACCCGAAAGTAGGAAATCTTTGATTTCCAGCTCGATCGTACCCTTTAGCAATAGGCGTTGGTAGAACTCGCCGGGATGATTGACGAGAAGGCGCGTTGCTCGGCTAGAAAATCGACGCGCTTTTGGGGCCATCATCGCTTGTTCATTCCCATTCGTCGATGAAGGTGCTTCTATAGGGGCTAATTTCACGTCTTCCCACTCGATGCAGGCTTTTACCGGGTTATAGCGTAGCGCCGGTGGCTTTTCACCTTCAGCAACGTCAACTTTCAGGTTAAATGTACGGAATGATGTCATCGTTGGCCAATCCAACGACACGCGTGCGATACGCGGCGCGATACTTTCAGGCATGCTGCTAGGGATGGCAAGACTAACCTGCAGATGTAAGACCAACCAGTGATTAAAGTTGATTTGCTGAGCCAGCTGTTTTTTCAGCTCAGCCCAATCGGTCAAACTTTTCTCCTTTACAGCACGAAATAGTTGAGTAAATGAATCTTCGTCGGTGATATCTAGCCTCACTGTGATGGGGGTAACATCAGGCGCGCGTGGCCGATATTCATGCACAATCAGCGCTGCTTCCTGATCACTATACAATTGCTCAGGTTTGTTAATTGAATCAGAGACAACTGGTACGCGAATGGCAACTGTGTCGTAGTGCTCTCCCAAGTCAAGCACATCCTTCAAGTCGGTCTTGTCATAGTTCGCTAGTAATACATGACCAACCTGCGCTTCAGCACCGTCATCAGGGTTAATACCATTTAGCTGAGCTTCAACATCTGCGCAGGCTTCACGAGTAAAATAGTGCCGCCCATCATAAGGCACAAGTATTTCGAGCTGGCCCACCGGGGCGGTACTAATTCCAATCACTCTATTCTGCGATAGCTCAAGTTTATAGGTGTAAGTTTCTTTCAGGCTCACCCGTTCTGGGCAGCCGCGGGCATAAATCAGCTTTGCCACGCTAGCCTCCTCATGCATATACGGCGCGTGGGTACGCCGCAGCCAGGGCTATTGGCCCTCTTGCGCAGAAGTTAATGCGGATGCAGAAGACACGACTGCGAGGTTACACAGCCAATAATGCACGTTCAGAAACGAGAACTGTAAATGCTACTCGGGCGAGTATGTGTGACAGCACACACGGGTAAATGCAGAGGTACGATAGTATTACAGATTGACGTTTCTATTATAACTGATTTTATCAAGTCTGCTAGAAAATTCACTGTGTGGCCGTTTAGTTCCATGACTGCCATTGAGTCGAACCATCAACACGGGACGTTTGGAGGCAAACCACCCGGAAGGAGCGACAGTAATGCCCACCGCAACCGCCACACCGGCTGCACAGGAACTACCGCTACGCACATCGGACGAAATTCAAGGCAATATTCTGGCAGGCTTCAATAAAGATCGGCAAACCTTCCTGTTCATCCAGTTTACCGATGCGACGAAAGCTCGCGCCTGGCTCGGCGCGCTGGCACCCCGCATTGCCACTACCCGCCAGGTCGCGGCGTTTAACGACCAGTTCAGCGCGGCGCGGCGTGCCAGCGGCGGCGACGACCCACAGGCATTGAAGGCAACCTGGGTAAACCTGGGGCTTACGGCTGCGGGGTTACGCAAGCTGGCCCCCGGCCTGGCAAATGATATTGCGAAATTCGGCTCGTTTAACCTGGGGGCGGTCGCGCAGGCGGCGGCACTAAACGACCGCGGGGCAAGCGCGCCAGAGCACTGGCTGTTTGGCGGGCCACGCCAGCCCAGCATCGACGCGCTGGTGACGGTGGCCGCCGACGACCCGAACGACCTGCGGCTTGAGATCGACCGGCAGCGCGCACTGCTGGCGACCCACGGCCATATGCTGGTGTTCGAGCAGCGCGGCGAAACGCTGCCCGATGTGCGCGCCGGGCACGAGCACTTCGGATTCAAGGATGGTGTCTCGCAACCAGGCGTGCGCGGCTTTCACCCAACCGACCCGACCGACCCAACCGAGCGCCAGGGCCATCCCGGCACTAAAATGGTCGCCGCTGGCGAGTTCATTCTGGGCTTACCCGATGAAGGTGGCAGCACCCCGCCGGTGCCCGCCTGGATGGTGAACGGCTCATTCCAGGTGTTTCGCCGATTGCAGCAGGATGTGCCGGGCTGGTGGGCGCAGGTGAGCGTAAACGCCCAGACGCTGAGCGAAAACGACCCGATGCGCCTGCATGTTGAGCAGCTAGCCGCCAAGCTGGTGGGCCGCTGGCGGAGTGGCACGCCCTTAGCACACGCTCCCGAAGAAGATACTAGCGTCACTGGCGAGCACGGCGAAGATAACGATTTCAACTACGACGACGACCCGAATGGCTTCAAGACGCCGCGCTTCGCGCATATTCGCAAGGTATACCCGCGCAATGCGGGCTTTGCCGATAACCGCCACCGTATTATGCGGCGCGGCATCCCGTATGGCGCACCCTTCGACCCGGCGGCGGGCGTGGGGCACGGCATCGACGGCGACCGCGGGCTGCTGTTCAATGTCTTCCAGGCCAGCATCGAGAATCAGTTCGAGTTTGTGCAGCAAACCTGGGCGAATAACAGCTTCTTTCAGCAGGGTGGCGACGGCCCCGACCCGGTGATTGGCGATGCCGATGAGCGCGCGTGTACGTTCCACCGCAGCGGCCAGCCCGATGCCGCACTCGACTTCCGGCGCTTTGTTCATACCACTGGCGCAATCTATGCGTTCGCACCGTCGCTCAATACCATTCGCGGGCTCGCCAATGGCGAAATCGTGCCGCTGCCCGATGACACGCTGCATGTGGGCGACACCGCATTTGTGCAGCGCGCTGGTGGCCTGCCGCTGCGCCTGCGCGACAAGCCGACGGTCAGCGGGAAGGTGCTGAGTCTGCTTGCACCAGGCACGCAGCTGACGCTGCTCGAAGGGCCGCGCTCAGCCGATGGGCACCCCTGGTGGCGGGTGCGCACGACCGATAACCGTACTGGCTGGGTGGCGGGCGATAACCTGCTGAAGAACCCCGATTAGGTCGAGGGTGGGCAGTAGCTGCATTTATGTGCGGTTATTCTGCGTTCTGAGCGGAATAACCGCACATAAAATTCGAGTACTGGGCTACCGAAGGCTGAACATACCAACTATAAGTCCTATACTTCCAGCTCGAAGCGCGGGATGTGTGCATCGAACAGCGTATCATCGGCACAGAGGAAGCGGTAGGAACCTTCCATATAGCCGCTAGGCGATTTGAGGATGCAGAAGCTATTATATTCGTGGATGCCGCCAACCTCCAGTACCGGCTGCTCGCCAACCACGCCATCGCCAACCACCTGGTAATCTTCCCCACCTGAATCGTGAATATACCAGTGCCGCGAGAGCAGCTGCACGGTGCGCTGGCTCATATTTTCGATACGAATGAAATAGACAAAGATGTAGCGTGCCAGCGCGGGAATCGACTGTTCGGCCAAATATGCCGGGCGCACAGTGATACGAATTCCCTGGGTTTCGCGGTAATAGAATGGCCTGCGCGAATTCATATGCCGCCTGTTTCGTTCCTACGAATGTGGGTAAAACAGGGCGTATTATACCAAATCCATTCGCGCATTATGCACGGCAGTGAGTACACAGCCATAGACTACACCCGCTGCGCTGCGCTGACATCGAGCGCTTGCACCAGCTGGGTCAGCAGCTGGTTCACTGGGGTAGGCACGCCCCACCGCAGTCCCTCGCGCACCACCGCACCATTGATGGTGCTAATCTCGGTCGGGCTGCCGCGCAACACATCTTGTAGCATCGACGAGCGATTCGCGCCGGTGGCGCGTGCGACCGCCAGCACATGCTCAAGTGGGTGGGAATACGGCAGCAGCGTGCCGCGTGCCTGGGCAACAGCCGCCGCTTCGGCTACGGCAGCCGCCATAAGCGCTCGTGCCTCGGGCAGCGCAGCGAGCGCGCCATTTGGCACACGCAGCAGCGCAGTCAGGGCATTGATGCCAACATTCACCACCAGCTTGCCCCACACCAGCGCCTCCAGGTCGTCGCTTAGTTCGGCGGGCAGCCCACACGCGCTAAACAGCGCCGCCAGTGCCGCCATGCCTGCGCGCTCGGGCGCAGCGCTGAATATGGTAGTGCCCTGGCCGGCGTGGCGCACATGCCCCGGCCCTAGCAATGTTGCGCCCAGCGCGGTGACACCCTGGCCCACATGTTCCGGCCCTAATTGCTCGGCGAGGATTTCGCGGTTGCCTACGCCATTCTGTAGCGTCACAACCAGCGTTGTTGAGCCACATAGGCTGCGTGCCTGCGCGGCGGCCCAGGGCGTCTGCTCTGCCTTCACTAGCACCAGCACAGCATCGCACAGCCCGATTTCGGCGGGGTTGGTGGTAGCATACGGATGGCGTGTTTCGGTCACACCATTCAGCTCGCACACCAGCCCACCCGCGTTCATCGCATCGACATGCGCCTGCCAGGGATCGAGCAGCCATACCTCGGCTTCGGCACACAGGCAGAAGCCGAGCAGGCTGCCCATCGCGCCCGCACCAATAATCGCAAGTTTCATCGGTGCCTCAACACAGCTGCGGCGGCCTTACCCATCCAGCTCGCGCAGCAGCTGCTCGTCCATTGGGAAGCTATTCTCAGGCCCAGGAAACACGCCGCTATGAATATCATCGGCGTACTGGCGAATGGCCTGGCTCATCACCGCCCCGGCGTCAACATAGCATTTGCCCCAGGGCAGCCCAAGGCCCGGGAATAAGCCGAGCATCTCGTGCGTGAGCAGCACCTGACCATCACAGGCCGGGCCAGCGCCAATGCCGATGGTTGGTACTTTCAGGCGATGCGTGATCAGCGCGCCCAGGTCGGCAGGTACCGCCTCCATCAGTACCGCCCAGCAGCCCGCCGCCTCCATTGCCAGCGCATCATCGAGGATGCGGCGCGCAGTTTCGGCAGTGCCGCCTTGCACCGTCACGCCGCCCAGGCTCGCGGCGGTCTGCAAGGTCAGCCCAATATGCCCAATCACCGCGATACCGGCATCGACGATTGCGCGCGCGATTGGGGCCTGCTTGGCCGTGCCCTCAAGCTTCACACAGTCCATCCCAGCCTCTTTGATATGCCGCCCGGCATTGCGAATCGCTTCGGCCGTATCGGCCTGGTACGACATAAACGGCATATCGCCTACCAGCAGCGCGCGCTTGGCGGTGCGCCCCACCGCCTTGGCATGGTGAATCATCTCGTCCATCGTCACTGGGGCAGTGCCGGGGTAGCCGAGCATCACCGCGCCCAGCGAATCGCCCACCAGAATGACATCAATGCCCGCATCATCAACCAGGCGCGCAATTGGCACATCGTAGGCGGTGAGCATGGTGAATTTCTGCTTGCCCTTGCGGGCCTGTAGCTCGGGGATGGTAACTTTGGCAGGTGCCATTGCATGTTCCTTTCATGGTTATTTGCTATGTGAGT
>JAFEAS010000221.1:0-2276 GCA_018266315.1 Chloroflexi bacterium SZAS-1
TATGAGGAGGCGGCGGCGCAGGGGATCGTCGCGGGCATCAATGCCGGATTGCAGGCGCAGGCACGTCCGCCGCTCGTTCTGGAGCGGCAGGGGAGCTATGTCGGCGTCCTGATCGACGATCTGGTGACGAAGGGGGTCAGCGACCCCTACCGGATGCTCACCTCGCGGGCGGAATATCGCCTGCTGCTGCGCCACGACAACGCCGACATGCGGCTTACGCCCCTGGCGGGCGAGCTGGGGCTAGTGCCTGCCGCGCGGGTTGCCGCCGTCGAGCGGAAGCGCGAGCAGACCGAGGCATTGCTGGCACAGCTGCGCGGCCAGCGCGTGTTCCCTTCGGCGGCGACGAACGAGCGCCTGGTGGCGCAGGGTGTGGCCCCACTGAGCAGCGAAATGTCGGCGGAAGAGCTGCTGCGCCGCCCCGAGCTACGCTATGCGCAGCTTCAGCCCGCGCTCGATCTGCCCACCGTTGCGCCCGACGTGGCCGAGCAGGCCGAAATTCAAGCCAAGTATGGCGGCTACTTAGCCAAGCAGCAGCGCGAGGTCGAGCGCGTGCGCCGAATGGAATCGCGCCGCCTGCCGCCTGAGTTCGATTATGCCGGGCTGCGCGGGCTGCGCAACGAGGCGCGGCAGGTATTGGCCCGGTTTCGCCCGGCGACCTTAGGCCAGGCTAGCCGCCTGGCAGGCATTAACCCGGCCGATATTGCGGTGCTGCTAGTGGCACTTGAGCGGCAGCGCCGCCAGCCCAGCCCGGCTGAGTCGTAACGGTGCAAACGATTATTACCATCCCCGAGCCAGTACGCCGCAAGGCTGTAGCCGCTGGCCCAATCGGCGAACGTTGGCTTACTACGCTCGCCAGCCAGGTAGCTGCCCTGGCAAAGGCGTGGGGGCTTTCTATCGGGCGCACGCTCACTGGCGGCACCGAGGCGTTTGTGGCCGAAGCTACGACTGCTGATGGCCGGGCTGCCGTGCTGAAGCTGCTGCCGCCCTGGCTTGCGGCAGACACCAGCGAGTTTCAGATGCTGCTAGCCGCGCGGGGGCAGGGATATGCCGAGGTGTACGCCAGCGATGTCGCAGCCGGGGCAGTTTTGCTCGAACGCCTTGGCTCGCCGCTCGCCACACTGGGGCTATCGGTCGATGCGCAGATTGCGATCATCTGCGAGACGCTGGTTGCGGCATGGGCGGCTCCTCCGGCAGGCGTGCGCTTGATGAATGGGGCTGAGAAGGCGCAGAGCCTGAGCGAATTCATCGTTGCGACGTGGCATGCACTTGGAAAGCCCTGCGCTGCTCAGGTCGTTGATACGGCTCTGCATTACGCCGAGGAGCGCCGTCAACATTTCAACTCACGCGCGGCCGTACTTGCACACGGCGACGCCCATGCGTGGAACACGCTGCTCGTTCCTCACTCTACGCCAAGGCGCTTCAAATTTATTGATCCCGATGGCCTGTTCATCGAGCCAGCCTACGATCTCGCCATTCCAATGCGCGAGTGGAGCAGTGAGCTGCTCATGGGCGATTCGCTTGCGCTGGGCCGCCAGCGCTGCCGCCAATTAGCTGCATTAACGGGTGTCGCACCCGCGCCGATCTGGCAGTGGGGGTTTATTGAGCGCGTCTCTACTGGCTTGCTCTGCCTGCAAGTCGGCCTGCCAGAAGGGCGCGAGATGCTCACCGTCGCGCAACGGTGGGTTGAGGCGATAATGCTTGAAGAAAGAACACTATGGAGCTAACGCTTACCACCCCGGCGCTGCTATTCCCGGCGATCTCGCTGCTGCTGCTGGCCTACACCAATCGCTTTTTGACGCTGGCGGCACTGATGCGCGACCTGTATGGGCGTTATCGCGCTACGCCCGAGCCGCGCATTCGCGGCCAAATCGACAATCTGCGCTACCGGATCGGGATTATTCGTACCATGCAAATCTGTGGCGTGGGCAGCTTCTTTGGCTGTGTGCTCAGCATGTTTATGCTGTTTGCGGGCCTGCCCGAGGTAGGGAAATGGGTATTTGGTGCCAGTCTGTTGTTGTTGCTGGCCTCGCTGGCGCTTTCACTGCGCGAAATCCATGTGTCGATCGAGGCACTTGAGCTGCAAATCGCCGACCTTGACGCAATCGATACGCCTGCGCCCGGCATCTGAGGGTAGGCGTGGAACTCGGCCCTTAGCGCCGCTCGAACAGCACCACGCGCGGTGTCATGCCGCCGGTGCGTACGCGGAGAACTTCGAGCACCTGCCATGCCTCGGTGAACTGGTCAGCCGCCTGCTCAAGCAAGCGCACCTCGTGGGT
>JAFEAS010000221.1:2298-2869 GCA_018266315.1 Chloroflexi bacterium SZAS-1
TGCGGGTACAGCGCGATATTCTGGCGGTGGGTGCCTACCAGCTGCCCGAATGGCAAATCGCCGAGAATCACATCAACGCTGGCGTCGTCCAGCGGTAGCGCGCTTGCGTCCCACGCTTCCAGCTGCACCTCGCGCGCATAGCCCGCAGCCTGCAAATTCTGCCGGGCACATGCCAGCGCTGCCGGGTCGGTATCGCAGCCAATCGCGCGCCGCGCCTGGCTGAGCGCCAGCCACTCAATTAGCAGCGTCGCCGAACCACAGGCTACGTTCAGCAGGGTATCGCTCGGGCGCGGCGCAGTGAGTACCGCCATGGCATGCGCAAGCGACGCATTCATCGCGCCGGGCAGGTTGCACACGCGCCAGGCGCGGGTAGCCAGCGGGCGCGGCGTCAGGCGCACCAGCACCTCCCAGCCCTCGGCTTCGGCGGCGCGGCGCACCCGCACCAGCAGGTCGCCTTCGTCGGCGGCAACGGTAAGCCCAAAGCGCGCGGCTAGCTGCTCTTTGAAGCGCGTAAACACTGCCGAATTCTCACCAGCGGCGCTGAGCCGCAGCGTGCGAAACGTGCCCGGCG
>JAFEAS010000221.1:2928-6615 GCA_018266315.1 Chloroflexi bacterium SZAS-1
CCGAGCAAGGCTTTCGGGCGCGGAATATCGAGCTGCTGTACCAGGTACACAGCTATCACGCTGCGCAGCTCAAGCAATGCGCGTAAGTCGCCGCTATAGCTGAAGCGTTGTGCGCCGGGCCGGTTTGTCCCCAGGCGCACGCGCGCGCCAAAACGTGCCTCAAGCTCGTCGCCGGCAAAGTCTTCTAACCCTTCAATCACATCGGCTTCAAGCGCGTAGCGCGGCGTGGGCGGCGCGGCGTGGCGTGGGGTGATGTGGGCCGGGCGGTTCGAGCGCGGCGATTGGCGTGGCACGCAGTTTTCCTTCTAACTCGGTAACAAGCGCCTATTGTAGCATAGGCTCGTCGCGACGATTGACGGCCAACGCGACCTGGTGCGGGTAGTCGGTCGTTAGTCGTTAAGTGGCCGCAACGGCCAGGCGTGCGCTTACCATGCTCGCCAAAGTTGACGATTGCGCGTTTCCTTCTACAATTGAAGGCTCACAGGAGGGAATATGGCAGCTGAAATAAGCAGCGCCGTGCTCGCCGATTATCAGTACTATAAGCGCGCCTTTGCTGGCCGTGCAATGCCGTTCGCCTACCTCGATCTCGATGCGCTGGGCGCGAATCTGCGCACAACCGTCGCGCGTGCCGGTGCCAAGCGCATTCGCATCGCATCGAAGTCGGTGCGCTGCCGGGGGGTGCTGGCGCGGGTGCTACAGGCCAACCCGCAGTTTCAGGGCATTATGTGCTACACCGCCGCCGAAGCGGTATGGCTTAGCGGGCACGGCTTCGACCACCTGCTGGTTGGCTACCCCACCCGCGATGCCGCGCAGATACGCGCGGTGTGCGCCGCACTGCGGGCGGGCAAAACCATTGTGCTAATGGTCGATGCTGCGGCGCATATCGCCGACCTGGCCGCGCTGGCTGCCAGCGAAGGCGTTACGCTGCCGCTTTGCCTGGATATCGACCTGGCGCTGGATGTGCCGGGCCTGCATTTTGGCGTGTGGCGCTCGGCGGTGCGCAGCGTGGCCGATGCACTGGCCGTGTACGCTGCAATCACGCGCTACCCGCAGCTCCGCCTCGATGGTGTGATGGGCTACGAGGCGCAGGTCGCTGGCGTGGGCGATACCACGCCCGGGCAGGGCGCGAAAAACGCGCTTATTCGCGTGCTCAAGCGCCGCTCGGTGGCGCTGGCTGCCCGGCGGCGCGCGGCAATTGTTGGCGTATTGCGCGACCGCGGCGCGGCGTTGCGGCTGGTGAATGGCGGCGGCACCGGCAGCCTGGAGAGCACCACCCGCGAGGCCTGCATCACCGAGGTGACGGTTGGCTCGGGCATATTCGCGCCCACGCTGTTCGATGCCTACGCAGCATTTCGCTACCAGCCCGCCGCCGGTTTCGCCATCCCAATCGTGCGGCAGCCGCGCCCCGATATCTATACCTGCCTGGGTGGCGGCTATGTGGCGTCGGGCAGTGCTGGCCCCGAGAAGCTTCCGCAGCCGTTCCTGCCAGCGGGCGCGCGCTTGCTGCCGCTTGAGGGCGCAGGCGAAGTGCAAACCCCCGTGATCTACACCGGCCCCGAGCTGCTGCAACCCGGCGACCCGATATTTATGCGACACGCCAAGGCTGGTGAGCTGTGCGAACATTTCAACACGCTATTGCTGGTGGCGGGCGGCGCGGTGGTGGGCGAGCTGCCAACCTATCGCGGCGAGGGCATGGCGTTTTTGTAGCAACCGCGAATAGCGAACTACCGATTCTTGCAGAATAGAAAGCACTGTGTATGCCTACACATTGGGAAAATTGGTCTGGTTCGGTGCGCGCCGCCCCGGCAGAGGTACACTACCCGCGCACGCTCGATGAAGTGATTGCGCTGGTGCGCACCGCCCGCGCGCGTGGTGTGGGCGTGCGCGTGGTTGGCGCAGGCCACTCGTTCACGCCATTGGTTGCTACCGCAGGTGTGCTGGTGAGCCTCGACCATTTCGCCGGAGTGGAGCGTGTCGATTTTCCTGCCCAGCGCGCCACGGTGCGGGCTGGCACGCGCATTCACGACCTGAGCGCGCAGCTGGCGCTACACGGTCTGGCCCAATCGAATCTCGGCGACATCAACCGGCAGTCGATTGCTGGGGCGATCAGCACTGGCACGCACGGCACCGGCGCGGCGCTGGGCAGCCTTTCTACCCAGGTGGTTGCCCTCACACTGGTGAGCGGCACCGGCGAGGTTATCACCTGCTCTGAGCAGCACAATCGCGACATCTTCAAGGCCGCGCAGGTATCGCTGGGCGCGCTGGGGATTATTACATCGGTAACGCTTCAGCTCGAACCGTCCTATTGCCTCGATTACCGCTGGGGACGCGAACAACTTGACGTAACGCTGGCGAACCTGGAGTATGAGCGCATCGAGAACCGTAATTTCGAATTCTTCTGGTTTCCCTATAGCGAATGGGCGCAGGTGAAGCGCAGCCGCCGCACCGATGCCCCAGCCCAACCACGCACCCTGCTGCGGGGCTTCAACGATCTGGTGCTGGAAAATGGAGTATTCTGGCTGCTGAGCGAGCTATGCCGAATGGTGCCGCCGCTCAGCCCGCGCGTTGCACACCTGGCTGGCGAGCTAATCTCCGATGGGCACGAGGTAAATGCCAGCCATCGCGTATTCGCCAGCACCCGGCTGGTGCGCTTTCAAGAGATGGAATACAGTATCCCGGCGGCAGCAATGGCCGATGCCGTGCGCGCGATTGATGCACGCATTCGCCAGGCGCGCATCAATGTTCACTTCCCGATTGAGTGCCGCTATGTGCGCGCCGACGATATCGACCTGAGCCCGGCGTATGGACGCGACTCGGCGTACATCGCGGTGCATATGTACCGGGGCATGCCCTACCGCGACTATTTCGCCGTCGTTGAGCCGATACTGCGCAGCTTTGGCGGGCGACCACACTGGGGCAAGCTGCACACTCTCACCGCGCCCGAGCTGCGTGCGCTATACCCGCGCTGGGAGGCGTTTGCTGCTGTGCGCCGCCAGCTCGACCCGGATGGTGTCTTCCAGAACGATTACTTGCGCGCGCTGCTGGGCGATATTGGTGCGACTGTTTAAGCGGCAATGTCGCCGCACGAATAGCGAGGAAGGAATCATCAATGACGACGATTCACGCAGGCGACCTGCTGTGGCAGCCCACTGCCGAGGATATTGCGCGCGCAAACCTCACCCAGTATATGCGCTGGCTAGCTGCCAATCGCGGCCTGGAATTCAGCGGCTACCCCGAATTGTGGCGCTGGTCGGTCGAGCATCTCGAGGCGTTCTGGGGCAGCCTGTGGGAATATCTGGGCATTGCCGCCAGCGCCTCCGCCGATACGGTACTGGCTGCGCGCACGATGCCCGGCGCGCAGTGGTTTCCCGGCGCGCGCCTGAACTACGCCGAAAATATCTTCCGCAAGCGCACCGCTGCCCAGCCCATGCTTTTCTACCAGGCGGAAGGTCAGCCGCTGACCGAATATAGCTGGGATACGATCCTTGATCAATCGCAGCGCCTGGCCGTAGCTTTGCACCTGAAGGGCGTGCAGCTCGGTGACCGCGTGGTGGGCTACCTGCCGAACATCCCCGAGGCGATTGTGGCGCTGCTTGCCTGTGCCAGCATCGGCGCGATCTGGTCGTGCTGCGCGCCCGATTTTGGCAGCCGTAGCGTGCTCGATCGCTTTACCCAGATCGAGCCGCG
>JAFEAS010000221.1:6675-9130 GCA_018266315.1 Chloroflexi bacterium SZAS-1
TGCCCTCGCTGCAGCATACGATTCTCATTCCGCACATCGCCGCCGATACAACTGGATTAGCCCAGGCCGAGCTGTGGGAGGCCGTGCTTACGACGCCCGCGCCGCCTGCGCCGGTATTCGCGCAGCTGCCGTTCGAGCATCCGCTCTGGATCCTGTACTCGTCGGGCACCACCGGCCTGCCCAAGCCAATTGTGCAGAGTCATGGCGGCATTGTGCTGGAACATGCCAAGGCGTCAACTTTTCATAACGATCTATGGCCCGCAGATCGCTTCTTCTGGTATACCAGTACGGGCTGGATGATGTGGAACTATATGGTGGGCAGTTTGCTCACCGGCTGCAGCATTGTGCTTTACAATGGCAGTCCCGGCTGGCCGGATCTGAATGCCTTATGGCAGCTCGCCGAGCAGACGGGCATGACCTATTTCGGCACATCGGCAGCGTTCATTACGGCATGCATGAAGGCCGGGCTGAGGCCGAACGAACACTACGATCTCAGCCGGGTGCGCGCGCTCGGCTCTACTGGCTCGCCGCTAACCACCGAGGGCTTCGCCTGGGTATACGCGCACGTTAACCCACGCCTGGCGCTCGAATCGCTGAGCGGTGGCACCGATGTCTGTACGGCCTTCGTTGGCGGCGCGCGTATTCAGCCGATCTATGCGGGCGAAATCCAGGGCGCATCGCTTGGGGCCAAGGTACAGGCGTATAGCCCCGATGGCGCGCCGCTGATTGATACCGTGGGTGAGCTGGTAATCACCGAGCCAATGCCCTCGATGCCGCTGTATTTCTGGAACGACCCTGGCAACGTGCGCTACCTGGCAAGCTACTTCGATGTGTACCCGGGTGTGTGGCGGCATGGCGATTGGATCAGTATCAACGAGCGTGGGGGCTGCGTGATCTATGGCCGCTCGGATTCGACGATTAACCGGCAGGGCATTCGCATGGGCACGAGCGAGATCTACCGTGTGGTCGAAGCGCTGCCCGAGGTTGTCGATAGCCTGATCGTTGATCTTGAGCTGCTAGGCCGCGATTCGTATATGCCGCTGTTCGTGGTGCTGCGCGAGGGTGTGGCGCTGGATGCACCACTGATTGAGCGCATTCGGCAGGCGCTGCGGCGCGAGGTTTCGCCACGCCATGTGCCCGATGCGATATTTGCTATTCCCGAGGTTCCCTATACGCTCAGCGGGAAAAAACTAGAAGTACCGATTCGGCGTATTCTGCTAGGCCACCCGGTTTCTGAAGCGCTGAGCACTGGTGCGCTGCGTAACCCCGCAGCACTCGATTTTTTCTTGCGCTTTGCCGAGCAGGCGCGCAAATAACTGGCTCATTGCCCTGCCGTGCCCAGCTGAGCGCCGTATTTGCATGCAACCAAGGAGCAGTGTGTATGGGCATGATCGTCAATTGCGTGGCGTATTGCGATGGTAAGCGGGTTCAAGATGTAGCGATCGACCGAATCGGTGAAGTACTAACTCACGCGGATCAGTTCATTTGGATCGGGCTGCGCGAGCCAACCCACGAGCTGCTGACGCAGGTGCAGCAAGCATTTGGTCTGCACGAGCTTGCAATCGAGGATGCGCTGTGCGCTCACCAGCGCCCGAAGATTGAGCAATATGGCGATTCATTATTTGTCGTGCTGCGCACTGCTCACTTGGATGCAGATCAAAACATCGAGTTTGGCGAAACCCACATTTTTCTCACCAGCCAGTCGATCGTCGTTGTGCGCCATGGGGCGTCGCTACCGTATATCGGTGTGCGTACCCGGCTGGAATCGACGCCGCATTTGTTGCGGAAAGGGCCAGGGGCCGCGCTTTATGCGGTGATGGATTTCGTTGTTGATCAGTATTTCCCAATCATTGATGCGCTCGAACTGGAACTGGAACACCTCGAAGATGCTATTTTTGCTGAGGAATTTAGCCGTGGCACGCCCGCGCAAATTTACAAGCTACAGGGCCAGCTCATCCAGGTGAAGCGGGTTGTTTCGCCACTCATCGACATTTGCAACCGACTCATGCGTATCGACAGCCACCTCGTCCCCGAGTCTACCCAGGCATATTTTCGCGATGTCTACGACCATGTGGTGCGCGTAAACGAAATGGTCGATACGCAGCGCGAATTGCTTACCACCGCATTAGAGGCCAACTTTTCGCTCATGTCGATCGCCCAGAACGAGGTGATGAAGCGCTTCGCAAGCTGGGGCGCGATCATAGCGCTGCCGACGATGGTTGCCGGTATTTATGGAATGAATTTCTCGTTCATGCCCGAGCTAACCTGGCCGTATAGCTACCCACTGGTGCTGGTGCTGACCGTGTGTGTCTGCGTTACGTTTTATGTGCGGTTTCGGCGGGCGGGCTGGCTGTGAGGTTTGGGGAAGTGGGAACGACCGAGCTTCTGGGAAACGCGGGCGTAGCACCGCGTTTCCCAGAAGCTGCCTGAGTTACTCAGCGAGCATAGCGGCGGT